>JAUWYH010000003.1 GCA_030615975.1 Candidatus Aminicenantota bacterium | reverse complement strand
TCGCCTAACCAAATCTCCATCACCCGAGCTTGTTTTTGGCCGAGGCAGCGGAGACGATGAGGAGCTTTTCGGGGAATAAATATTTCTTCGTTTTCTTTTGGCTCCCAGACTTTATCAGCAACTGTTATCTCAAGTCCATTATCTAAAACGACCCAGAATTCGCTTCGGCGATTATGGTATTGTAGAGAGAGAGTGTGACCTGGGTTGACTGTGATAATTTTGATACTTCTTGCAAGCTTCGAGGGATAGGAGCGGAATTTTCCCCAAGGCCTGATGTCTTCCTCTATTTTTTTTCTAAACTGGAGCTCGCTGTCTTTACTCTCAATTTTATTCATAGATGCTCTTTTTATTGCTTCAACCTGTCTTTTATGGAATTTTATTTAAATTTTTGATTATGATAATTCCATGCTTCCTTTGGTCGCTCGCAATAACTTATTATCATGTTACTTTGGAACAATGCCGAATTTTTACTGACAGGCTGATTCTATACCGATAAATAGGATGAATTAAAGGCTAACGGACATCTGAAGCAACAGCCTGAGAAAGGATTCAATCAGAAAGGAACTTCGTCTTCCTCTTCGCTTTCCTCCTTAGATTCTGAGCTTCCTTCTGCGGGAATATCGGGCTGAGGCGACTCTGAATAAGGTTCTTCTTCGGGAATTTCTTCCCGTTTACCAAGAAAAATAATATTTCGAGCTTCAATTTCAGTGGTGTATCTTTTATTGCCTTCTTTGTCTTGCCAGCTGCGAGTTCTGAGTTTTCCTTCGAGATAAATTTGTTTCCCTTGAGTCAGATATTTTTCGCAGAATTCTGCCAGTTTTCCCCATACAACTATTCGGTGCCATTCAGTACGAGTTTCACTTTCGTTTGTGTTGAGTTTGAAGTAGCGTTCATTTGTGGCCAGAGTAAATCTGGCAACTGCTCTATCTGTCTGGGGTAGGTATCTCAATTCAGGATTCTGACCCAGACGTCCGATTAAAATAACCTTGTTAAGACTGTTAATGTCTCTCATTTTCGGAAAGTAATTCTTTAATTTTTTGCTGGGCGATCTTAGTTTCTTCTTCAAGAGGATATTTGCTTATCAGAAGTTTGAACACCACCAGAGCTTCTTCCTTTTTTCCGAGTTCAATGAGGCTTATTCCCTTTTTCAAATAAGCGGCTGGAATCTTGTCTGCACGCGGATAAATAAGAATCAATGTGTTAAACTGGTCAATAGCTTTTTCGAATTCCTTTTGGCTGAAATGGCACTCGCCTATCCAGTATAAGGCATTGTCGGCAAGTGGGCTCTCGGGAAATTGATCTATATAGAGAGTGAAGCCCTCGATCGCCAATTGAAAATTTCCTTTTAAATAATCTGAATAGGCCGTGTTGTAGACTTTTTGAGGAGAGAGCGAAGGAGAAAAAATAGGTGTTTGAGTGGTTTCTTCTTCTGCTTCTTTTTGAGAAGTTTTTTGTTCATTTTTCCGTTCATCCTCTTGTTCTGGTTGGAAGAAAGACGCTCTTTTTATTTCCAATAGCTCTTCAGAAAATTTTGTTAGCTGAGAATTCACAGATTCTATTTTTTCAAGAAGCACGAGGTATTGAGCTGGAATCTTTTTTTGATCTTCTTTGAAACTTGCCTGTTCTGTTTGGAAGAGCCTAGCCAGGGTGAGAAGTTCTTCGAGTTGTTTTTTTATGAGTTTTATATCTTCTGTGTTGTTTTCTATATTTTCATTAAGTTGGATGATTTTTTGCTTGAGGAGCTGTACATCTTTGTAGATGAGTTCATAGGCTTTTTTGCTTTTATCAACTCCTCCTAAGAGGAGAGGCCAAAAGAGGATAAGAAATATCCCAGAAGAAATTTTTTTGTGCATAAATTATTTAACGATAATCATGAAGTTAGATCGTCTGTTTTTTTGCCAGGCTATTTCATTATGTCCAGGATCTAAAGGTTGGCTTTTGCCGTAGGAGATGATTTCTATTCTATCTTGAGATATTCCGAGAGAAACGAGATAGTCGAGGGTGGACTTTGATCTTTTTTCGCCAAGAGCAAGGTTGTACTCTTCGGTTCCTCTTTCATCACAATGGCCTTCGATAAGAATCTTCACTGATTTAAACTTGTTCAACCAATTCGCGTTTTTTTCTAGCACAGGTTTCGCATCGTCACGGATGAAGTACTTGTCATAGTCGAAATGTATCATGTTAAGAGGGGCTTCTTTGTTGATTTCTTCAAGAGATTTAGCCATGAATATCTCTTCTTCAGTCAATTCGGGTTCTTTAACCACAGGCGGTTTTTCAACTTTTTCCACTTTGGGTTGCTCTTTCACTTGAGGTGGCGGCGGAGGGGCTTCTTCTACTTTTTTACGGCAAGAAAGAAAAAAAGAAAAAGCCAGGATGCAAACTAAAGAAAAAATGAGTGTTTTTTTCATTTCGTCTCCTTTTAGTGAGTTTTGTTCTTACCCACTTTAATAATGATTTCTGATTCTGTCATCAACTTTATACAATTAAACTCAGTTTCTGTCAATATAAAATATGCCTCGCTTCGCTCGGCAAAGGTTTCGAGGTTCCAAGGAGTCAAGGGTTTCTTCTCCAGCGAATCAATCAAAGCCTTGAGCATCCTCTCCACTTCCCTTGCCAGCTCAAATATCTTTTAAAATGTATCCTCTCTAATATAATCTAAGTCTGAAGCTAAAAAACTTTCAAATTCCGATACTCTAAACTATCAACTATAATTTAGTTGGCCCGTTCGGGAAACGGCCCTACAATTTTTAACGAGACCAATCAGGGAGTTTATTTTCTCCCATCGAAGTCAGGCGTCGCATATTGGCGCCGTTATAATCAATGGTGCAAATTTGAATGGTTCCGGTTAGATTAGAGGAGAAGACGAGATGCCGTCCGTCAGGTGACCAGCAAGGGGATTCGTTCCGAGCATTGCTCTCTGTGAGTTTTATAATCTGTTTTGTTCGGAGATTTATCACGTATAGATCATGTATCTGGTCTACTCGGGAAACATAGGCGATTCGATCACCTGCAGGAGACCAGGATGGTGCATCATGATAGCTTCCGCCAAAACTGATCCTTCTGACGTTCGACCCTTCTGCATCCATGATATAAATTTGAGGTGTGCCTCCCCTGTCAGAAGTAAAGGCTATCTCCCGACTCGTGGGGGACCATGAGGGAGCAGTATCGATCGCCTTATTAAAAGTCAATCTTTTTATTTTTTTGCCTTCGCTTGTAGCCACGTATATTTCAGAATTCCCTTTATCTACAGTTGAGCAAAAGGCTAATTTTTTCCCATCAGGAGAAAAGGCAGGAGCGAAATTTGTTCCTTTACTGAGGATTTCTGTTATTTTTCCCTCATAAGGGTTCAGAATGTAAAGGCTTGCTCTATTTTTTCGATAAGAAGTGTAAGCAATTTCTTTTCCTTCCGCTGACCAGGCTGGCATGTAGTCTATGACTTTGTTAAAAGTCAGGCGTGTTTGGTTGTGGCCGTCGTAATCCATCATGTAGAGCTCGTCGTTGCCGTCTCTATTAGATATAAAGACGATTTTGGAAGTGAAAATTGTCTTTTCTCCAAAAATTTTCATGATTTCATCTGCCATTTTGTGAGCCACTAAGCGGAGAAGAGTTGTTTCTGCCTGGTAACGCTTTCCAAAAATAAATCGTCCTCCCTTGACATCATAAATTTTTCCCTCGAAGAGAATATTTTCTCCTTCATTAGCTGAAATTTCGCCAACAAAAAGGATCTTAGCCTGGATAGATTCCCAATCCTTGAAGAATATTTTTCGCGGGTTTATTGGTCGGATGTAATTGTAATAACTTTTTGGCAAGGGTTGGAAAACACGGGTGTACTCTAAATCGACTAAGAGGATTTGATGAAGCTCTTCCGCAGCCGCAGATATCTTGGGGGAGGAGTTGTGGATTATGAATTTAGGAATAGCTACTGGAATTTTTGGCATTCCTTCTTTTATGCTTAACACCACTTCCTGTTGAGGATAGAGGAGTAAAAGGATAAGCAGAAGAAGACTGATAGAAAAGAAGATAATCTTTATTTTCATTTAGAATGCTCAAATATAAGATGAATTCCTAAGTATTCATCTTTATATTCTCTAGGAAGAGGAGGGAATGGAGCAGATGTTTGGATAGCCCGCAAAGCGGATAAATCAAGAGATTTCATTTCACTTGATTCTTCAATTTTTAGATCCGAAATCTTGCCGTTTGTGTAGATTTTAAAATAGACAGTTACTTGAAAATGTCCTCTTATTCCGGGCTCGACAAGAGAAGTGAACCAGTTGCTTGAGACTCTGTCGATAATGATTTGAAGATAGTAGGTGAAGGGGAAGCTGGAGAGGCCAATTTGAGAAGAATATGGAGATTGGAAACCAGATCCTCCGCCTTTACCGCTGCCAAAACCAATCCTTAACCCGGAGCCTGATCCTTTCCCTTTACTCGAGGTTTCGCTGCCTTTCTGAGCTTGTAAACTGCTCTTTGGGGCCTTCTCCCGCTTTTGAATCACAGTTTTTTTCTTTTTCTTGGCCGGTTTTTCTTTTTTCGGCTTTTCGACCGGATGTCTTAAGGATGGGGAAATTTCTTGCTCTAGTTTTTGAGGTGTTGTCAGATCTCTTAGAGTTTCTCTTTCAGGTATGGCTGTTTCAACGAATTTTTCTCCTCCTACACCACCTCCATGAAGGCCTCCACCTCCTCCTTGGGGAAAGGAGATGATATTGACATAATGGATCATTTCTTTTCGAGGAGATTTGGGAAAATATGGCGAGAGAAGAATAAAAAGGAATAAACTCAAGTGAAAAGTTAAAGATAAGATCATGGCTTTTTTGAAGGCACCGTAATCTTTGTTTATGGCCGTCATTCTCATTTTTTTTCTTCTAGTTCTAAAGGCTCTACCACGAGACCCACGATTTCTATACCAGCCTTTTTTGCTATATCCAGTATCCGGATCACAAAGCCGTAAGGAAGGCTCTCATCTGCCCTAATAAACACGATTTTTTTCTCTTTTCCGAAGAAATATTCTTTCAATTTTTGTTCTAAAAGGAACTGATTGATGATTGAATCTTCGATATGGATGTATCGATCCTTCGTGATGGTGAGCGTTAATCCTTCCTCTGCTGGAACTGCATCCGTTTCTGCTTGAGGCAGGTTGACTCCGATTCCTGATTGGATCATCGGAGCTGTGACCATAAAAATGATGAGAAGAACGAGCATTACATCGACAAAAGGCGTTACGTTTATTTCAGACAGAGAAGTTCCTATCTGTCTCTTGGTTATGGGAGGTGTTTTAAGAGCCATAGATTCTTTCTGCTAAATTCAGAAACTCAAATGAAAAATCCTCCATTTCTGTTATCAAATCTTTTATTCGATGGAGAAAATGGTTGTAAGCGATTACAGCCGGTACGGCTGCAAAAAGCCCGGCTGCAGTAGCAATGAGCGCCTCGGCAATACCCGGAGCCACTGTCACCAGACTGGCTGAGCGCTCTATCCCAATTCTTTGGAAAGCATCCATTATTCCCCAGACCGTTCCAAACAGACCTATGAAAGGAGTCACGCTTCCAGTGGTCGCTAAAAAACTCATCATTCTTTCCAGTCTGGATATTTCCTTGTTTGAGGCTTTAACTAAGGCACGATTCACACTTTCTAGTTTTGCTGAGCTGAGGAATGGATTGGGATTTGATTTGGTCTGATAAGAAAGTTCTTTGAAACCAGAGCGAAAGAGTGTAGCCAGCGGGCTGGCCTGGTATTTTCTAGCAGCTTCATTGACTTCATAAAGATTTTTGCTTCGTCTAAAGATAGTCAAGAATTTTTGAGACTGAGAAGCAGCAGATTTCAGTGTATTTCTTTTGAAAAAAATGATAGCCCACGAAAAGACAGAGAAGAGAATGAGAATAAGAATCACTGCTTGAACAACGATCCCAGCCTCTAAAATAAGTTTTAGAAAATTCATATTTTATAATGAAAAAAGTAGCATATGCCTGGATTATTGTCAAATGAGGCTGCTGGACGGCAAGCATTCATTTTCCGTGATGGAGGGCCTATGATCGGGCTGGGTGATTCGAAAACACCGGAAAATGAAATGCTTCCTGCTGGACGTAATTGACAAAGTTTTTATTAAGTAATAGATTTGATATTTGCTGGTTCTGGAGAAAGAAAAATATTATAAAGAAGAGGAAAAAAATTAAAAAAAATAGAGAATTTCAGCCAGCCCAATTCTTGGCGATTAGTTTCATTGCTGCTATATTAATGGGGACTGCACTCCTTCTTCTCCCTTTCACCACAAAATCAGGCCATATCTCTTTTGTTGATGCTCTTTTCACAGCTACCTCCGGAGTTTGTGTGACAGGGCTTATCGTCCAGGATACAGCAACGTATTTTACCCCTGTCGGTCAGATTATAATTCTCACTCTCCTTCAAATAGGCGGGTTAGGAATCATGACTTTTTCAACTCTTATCCTATTAGCTGCAGGAAAAAGGATTTCCATAAAGGACAGGATCATCATTCAACAAGGATTTCATCATAAAGCACCAAAAGATATTAAATCCCTTATCAAGCGCATTTTCCTCTATGCCATGGCCATAGAACTTGTGGGGACTCTTTCTCTTTTTCTTCGTTGGCAAAAAGAGCACACCTGGCTGAAGGCACTTTATCATTCAGTTTTTCATTCGATATCGGCTTTTTGCAATGCTGGTTTTTCTCTTTTCAGCGACAGTTTCCTCGCTTTTAAAAAAGATGCTTGGATAAACACAACCCTCATCATTCTGATAGTGGCTGGAGGGTTGGGGTTTTTGGTCCTCGATGAGGTGAAAAGCATTTTTTTAAGTTTTACGAAAAGAAAAAAATTTAAAGTTTCTCTTCATAGCAAATTGGTTCTTTCCCTGACTTTCTTTCTAATTGTTTTTTCCTTCGTTTTTTTTCTTCTTATTGAATGGGGTAAGTCCCTAAAAACTTTCACCGCAAAAGAAAAAATTTTTTCATCTCTTTTTCAAATCATTACTCCTCGCACAGCAGGTTTCAACACTATAGACTTGAATTCATTGAGCTTTGCTGTTGTTTTTCTTTTGATTATGCTGATGTTTATAGGAGCCTCCCCAGGTTCAACCGGAGGAGGGGTTAAGACGAGCACAATAGGAGTGATATTTGCCTTCATTAAATCAAAAATCACAGCCAGAGATTCAGTCAATCTTTTTTATAGAACACTTTCCCTTGAATTGGTCATAAAGGCGTTTACGGTTGTCACTTTAGCTGTCTCCATTATTTTCCTTTCCTCCTTTGTTCTTTTTTTAACCCAGCCTGGGGCAAGTATGAGAGAGGTGCTTTTTGAAGTTTTTTCTGCTTTCAGTACAGTCGGACTCTCTTTGGGAATAACCATGAAACTGACCGCTATAGGCAAGATAGTGATTATTCTCACGATGTACATCGGCAGGATTGGCCCTTTGACTCTGTTGTATGCTTTTAGCAGGGAGAGAGCTTATGGAAGATTTGAATATGCTGAAGAAACTGTTATGGTAGGATAGAGACAAAAAGGAGATTTGAAGCCATGAAATTTGCAGTAATTGGGCTTGGGAGCTTCGGCTCATATGTGGCCAAAACTCTTTATGAGAAAGGGAATGAAGTCTTGGCAGTGGATAATGATAAAGAAAAAATTGAGGATGTCAAGAATCTTGTTTCTCATGCTGTGAGCATGGATGCCGCTGATAAGGAAAACCTTCAAGCTTTGGGTATTCAAGATATGGATGCTGTTGTCGTCAGCTCAGGTCCAGAGATGGAATCTTCTATACTTACGGTTCTTTATCTTCATGAAATAGGCGCAAAACGAATAGTGGCCAAAGCTTTGACAGAGGATCACGCTAAAGTATTGGAAGCAGTGGGAGCGACAGAAGTTATCTATCCTGAGAAAGATATGGCTATAAAAACAGCGCTTAAGTTGAGCAATCCCAATATATTGGAATATCTTCCTCTTATTTCGGGTTTTGGAATAGAAGAGATTGCTCCTCCTGAAAAATTCATCGGTAAGAGCCTGAGAGAGCTTGATTTAAGAAACAAATACGGAATCCAAGTTATCGCCATCAAAGAACTTATTCCTGAAAAAACAACCTTTACCCCTAAAGCAGATTTTGTTATCAAAGACAGCGACATCTTGGTCATCATGGGAGAAGAAAAGCAACTGGCGAAAATAAATTCTATAAAATCGTAACTGTTTGACTCAGTGTCTCAGTCAATTCATTAGTCAGACATGTCCCAAAGTTGCTTGATTAAAAGTCATTGCGAACGAAGCATGGCAATCTCAACTTGTTATTTTTTTTAAAATTTCTAAGGCGACCTGCTTGGCCTGTTTGCCGCTTTCTTTGGAAGGGCCGACACAGGAGGGACATCCTTCTTTACAAAGGCAGACTTTGATCGTTTCCATGCACTGTCTAAGAAGCTTTTTCTCCAGATCAAAAAGAGAAGGGCTTAGACCTATACCTCCGGGATAGTTATCATAAATAAAAATATTAGGCTCGAACTCCATATCGTCTAATAAAAAGGCTCGATCCTCCTCTTGTTGGATTTTATAAGAAATATCCCGAGGTGGGATTGATCTTCCAGTAAAGTTATCTCCGATGGAGATTCCGATGTCATGAAGATCACACATCATGAATATGGGGGATACATGATGGAGAATATAAGCTAACCCAAAAAGACCGTTTATTTTTTGTTCAGAGGAAAAAGGAAGGGCATGAAAAATATCAGAGGGAATGGTCAACCAATAGGCTGTAGTGTGCATTTCGTTTTGAGGGAGACTCAAATCGCCAGCGCCTACATTTTCCATCGTATAGAATTTGATTTTTTTAAAACCTACAACTTGGGTGGCCACATGGACCTCTCCATGGGAAATAGCGCATTTTTCCAGAGTTTTTTTGTCAAAGACGTCGAGGATTTTGATCTTGGTGTAATCTATGGCATCAGTGAAATAATCCACATCTGTATTTTTGACATAAGCTTTTCGCTGATTGTAATCAAGTTTTTCTACATAATATTGTTCTCCTTCACAGATGTAAATGGCTTTTGGATGAAGTGTAGTCAGGGCAGAAGAAAAATCGACTTCAGCAATAGCTTTGGGTTTTTCGGAGGTATCGACAACGACGAAATTGTCAGAACTTATGCTTCTAAGGTTCACTCCATCTGCAGGATAGACATCAGATGTCCAGAACCATTTGTCTTTTGAGTGATGAACTAAATTTTCTTCTTCCAGAAATTTAAGAATTTCACTTATTTCTACACGGCCGAACTTTTCTCCGTCGCTAAAAGGAAGCTCGAAAGTGGCGCACTCGATATGACTGACAAGAATAGAGAGATTATCCGGATTAATAAGAGCTTTCTCAGGGTTTTTGGAGAAAAAGTAATCGGGATGATTTATGATGAACTGGTCAAGAGGAGAGCTGGAAGCCACCAAAACCGCCGCTGATTTCCCTGTTTTTCGCCCTGCACGGCCAGCCCTTTGCCATGTGCTGGAGATGGTTCCTGGGTAACCAGCAAGCACGGCAACATCCAAACTTCCGATATCAATTCCTAATTCCAAGGCATTAGTGGAGACCACACCTCTTATCTTTCCTTCTCTTAAATATTTTTCGATTTCTCTTCTCTTAAGAGGAAGATAACCGCCCCTGTATCCCCGGATAAGACCTTTATCCTCGATTCTCTTTTCGATGTCTTCTTTAAGATATGTCAATAAAATTTCTGTAATGAGACGGCTCTGAGCAAAGACGATTGTCTGAAGGCTGTTTTTTAAGAAGATTGAGGCAACTCGGCGGGATTCATTGACGTAGGAGCGGCGGATACCTAAAAATCTGTTGACAACAGGAGGGTTGTAGAAGATGAAATATTTTTCTCCTTGGGGAGCTCCATTATTGTCAATCAAACTCACAGGCTCTTCTGTCATTTTTTCTGCTATTTCTAAAGGGTTGGCTATAGTAGCAGTACAGAGAATAAATTGGGGACGGCTTCCATAAAATTTTGTTATCCTCTTCAGTCTTCTTAAGACATTCGCCAGATGACTGCCAAAAATACCGCGATAATTATGGAGCTCGTCGATAACAATGTATTTTAAATTTTCGAAAAGTTTAATCCATTTTGTGTGGTGAGGCAGGATTCCTGTGTGAAGCATATCAGGATTTGTGAGGATGATATGGCCACGAGCTCTTATAGCTTTTCTGGCATCCTGGGGTGTGTCGCCGTCATAAGTAAAAATCCTTATTTCTTCAGGAAGAAGGCTGATTGTTTCATCAAGTTCTGCTCTTTGATCTTGAGAGAGAGCTTTTGTGGGGAAAAGATATATCGCTCGAGTCGTTGGGTTTTGAAGGATAGCATCAAGAACCGGAAGGTTATAGCAAAGGGTTTTTCCTGAAGCGGTGGGAGTGACGACAACAATGTTTTTCCCTTCATTGAGAAGTTTCCAGGAAAGGTGTTGATGGGTGTAGAGCTTCAAGAACCCCTTTTCTTTTAAACATTTGATCAGTGTAGGGTGAATTTCTGGAGGATAATCCTCGTAGAGCCCTTCTTGAGAAGGAAGATGTTTTATGGCCCGGATTGAATTGTTTTTCACTCCTATTTCTTTTAATATTTCTAAGGATTTAAAAAGATTTTCTTCTCTTTTCATTTTTGTTCCTGATACTTAGATAATCTTATATTATTATGAGTGCCTGAAATGGTCAATGGGAGTAAGCATCTTTTTTTCCGTTTGTTTTTATGTCTCGTGCTCAAACATCTCGACCGGCCGACAAATTCGGGTGTGCTCACTTGGCGAAGGCTGTATGGTGAAAAAACCGTGAGAAAGGCTGAGCGGGCACGGTTCCTCTCCGAGGGAGAGGAGAGCGAAGCCTTGATCCGAGTTGCTTTTGACTCGCTGGGGCAAAAGCAACGTGTTTTGGAACCATATAGCCTGAGCCTTTCTTCAAAGGTCGCTTCATCCATTCCCAAAGACCTTTATGTTAAAAGGAAGCTAGATATCTCCTCCTGGCTTTTCTCGCTAGTCTATCCTATATTGTGATAAAATGAAAACATGCTAGAAGAGATTCGAGTGAAGAAAGCGGCTCAACACAATCTTAAAAAAATAGATATAAATCTGCCACGGAACAAGCTGATTGTAATCACTGGGCCGAGTGGGTCTGGAAAATCTTCTCTTGCTTTCGATACCCTCTTTGCTGAGGGACAAAGGCGTTACATACAATGTCTATCAACGTATGCGAGGCAATACATCGAACAGATGGAAAAGCCTGAGGTTGAATCCATCGAGGGGCTATCCCCCTCGATTTCTATTGACCAAAGAACGATTTCTTCAAATCCTCGCTCCACAGTTGGGACTGTAACAGAGATCTATGATCTCTTAAGGCTTCTCTTTGCTCGGGTTGGAACTCCTCTCTGTCATCGCTGTGGCAGGAAGGTAAGCTCTCAGACTCCAGATCAGATTGTAAAAAGAATATTCGAAGGCTCTTGTCAGAAAAAAATGAAAATCCTATCTCCTTTAGTTAAAGGTCGCAAGGGAGAATACAATACTCTTTTCGAAAGGCTAAGAAAAAAAGGTTATCTTCGTTTTCGTGTGGATGGACAATTTAGAGAGATAGAAGAGAAGATATCACTGGAAAGGCAAAAAAAACATAACATCGAGGTTTTAATAGATGAAATAAAAATTTCTTCAGATTCAGAAAAAAGGCTGAAGGAGGCTGTGAATCAGGCTCTTGAGATGGGGGGAGGAGATCTCCTGGTGATGGATAAAGATGGAAGAGATTTTTTTTATTCCTTAAATCTCCTCTGTCCATACTGTGAGATAAGCCTTCCTGAGCTTGAACCTCGAACCTTTTCTTTTAACAGTCCCTATGGAGCCTGTCCCAGCTGCCACGGTATCGGCTTTCAGACCATCTTGGATCAATGGGGTGAAATTGAGCTTACGGGAGAGGGCTGCTCTTTTTGTGAAGGAAGCAGGCTGAAGAAAGAAAGTCTGGCTGTAAGGATAGGCGGCAGAAATATTTACGAATTGAGCTCCCTTCCTGTGAACAACTTGATTTCAGAACTTTCTTCCTTAGATTTTTCTTCTAATCAAGAGCCGATTGTTTCAAAAATTCTGAAAGAAGTCGATTCCCGCCTTGAAGTCATGGTGGAACTAGGAATTCCCTACCTTCAGTTAACCCGGACGACCGCTTCTCTTTCGGGCGGAGAAGCACGTCGGGTCCGTCTCGCAGCCCAGATAGGTGCTCGTTTGAGAGGCATCCTTTATGTTCTGGATGAACCGACAATTGGCCTCCATCAGAAAGATAACCGAAGGCTGATTTCTTTGTTGAGAAACATTAGAGACGAAGGGAATTCGATAATTGTTGTTGAACATGACGAGCAGACTATCCGCTCGGCTGATTTTATCCTGGATTTAGGTCCTGGTGCCGGAGAAGACGGAGGGTATAAAGTTGCCGAGGGAAATTTAGATAGTATCCTCTCTTCTGTTCACTCTCTGACTTCTCAGTATCTTAGAGGAGATAAATCTATCCAAATCCCATCGGAAAGAAGAAGGCCAAAAGGCTGGCTTACAATTAGGCAAGCAGAGGAACATAACTTAAAAAATATCGATGTTCGAATTCCCCTTGCTGTTATAACTGCTGTAACCGGGGTTTCAGGTTCAGGAAAAAGCACTCTTATATACGATATTCTTTATAAAAGCCTTTTGAATATATTCTATAAAGCCAAGCAAAAGGTTGGTAAACATAAGGAAATTTTAGGGATTGATCAAATCAACAAGGTTATTTCTGTAGATCAAAAACCTATAGGACGGACACCTCGTTCGAACCCAGCCACTTATACAGGGTTATTTTCCTCTTTGAGACAGCTTTTTGCTCTTAGTCCAGAATCACGAATAAGAGGGTATTGGGCAGGCCGCTTCAGTTTCAATCTCTCTGGAGGACGCTGTGAGGAATGCAGGGGAGCAGGAGCAAGGAAAATCGAAATGCATTTTTTGCCTGATGTCTTTGTAACATGCGATCGGTGCCAGGGTAGGCGGTATAACAAAGAAACACTTTCCATCATTTATAAAGGTAAAAACATTGCTGATTATTTGGCGATGACAGTGGATGAGGCTTTTGAATATTTAAAGGCTCATCCTGTTTTGAAGAGAAAGTTGGGTATATTGAAAAAGGTCGGGTTGGGATACATCAGATTGGGACAGCCGGCTCCAACTTTATCAGGAGGAGAGGCTCAGCGGATCAAATTGACTAAAGAACTAAGTCGTAAAGATACAGGTCAGACGTTGTATCTTTTAGATGAGCCTACAACAGGACTTCATTTCGATGATGTCCGCAAACTTCTTGAGGTGCTTTCGGAACTGGTTAGACTAGGAAACACAGTGGTCATTGTTGAGCATAACCTTGAAGTTATCAAGTATTCCGATTATATTATAGACCTTGGTCCAGAAGGAGGAGAGAGAGGAGGATGGGTAGTAGCCAAAGGGAGTCCGGAAGGAGTGGCAGAATCAGAGAAATCATATACCGGCAAATTCTTGAAAAAAGTTTTAGCTCTAAATCGAGATAATCCTCAAGAGAAGATTTTTTCGGAAGCGAAATAAAAAAATGGCTTTTAAAGATATATTGGGGAATGAACGCCAGAAAAAGATACTGAGAAAAGCTCTTCAGAAAGATAGAATACCGAATTCCATGCTTTTCTGTGGATTAGAAGGAGTAGGGAAAAAGAGCTTGGCTTTGGTGTTGGCTAAGGCTATGAATTGCGAGAAAAAAAAGGATGATGCATGCGAGGTCTGTTCTCCCTGCAAAGCAATAAGCCGTGATAATTTTCCTGATGTTATGGTGATTTCTCCTGATGGAAACATAATTAAAATAGATCAGATAAGGATATTAAAGCAAACAGCCTATTTGAAACCTATGGTGGGACAGAAAAGAGTCTTTATTGTGGCTGAAGCTGAAAAGATGAATGAAGAAGCTGCGAATTCTCTTTTGAAAATATTGGAAGAACCCCCTCTTTTTTCTCATATTATTCTTGTTACTCATAATCCTGATGTGATAAAGCCGACCATAAAATCAAGATGTCAGATCTTAAGCTTTCAACCTGTCTCTAGAGAAGATATAGAAAAAATTCTTTTAGAGAAAGGATTTGGAAAGGAAAGAGCCAAAATTATAGCTCTCCTAGTAGGTGGGAATCTTAAAAAAGCTCTAAATTTGGAATGGGAAGAGATTCAAGCTAAAAGAGCGAAAGCGTGGGAACTTTTCTTATCTCTGCTTAAGAAGGAAAAAGTTGCGACTTTTTTAAAAAATTATGTTTCTTCTCGAAGCCTTAGGAGGGAAGAGCTAGAGGAGGTTTTAGAAATATTTTCCTCCTTCTGCCGCGATCTTATTTTGATAAAGGAGAAAAGTGATATTCGCCTCCTGATGAATCCAGACTACGCAGAAGTATTCAAGAAAACAGAGAATTTCCTTAGTCTTTCGAAGGCGATGGACTACCTTGAAAAAATAGATTATGCTTTTTATGCTATGCAGAAGAATCTGAATATGAACCTGCTTGTTACTTCCTTATTTTCTAATTTGATAAGCTAGAGACATGTCTGATATAGTGTGTGTTCTTTCAGAGAGATCGGGTAAAATTTTTCGGGCAAAAAAGGGAAAAGAGGAGATAAAAAGAGGCGATTTCTGCATCATTGAATCTGAGTTAGGGGGGGATTTAGCAGTGGTTATAGATGTTTCGAGCATAGTCTGCAAATACCATAAATCTGGTCATGATGCGGTTAAGATTATCCGAATGGCGACCAGTGATGACAAGAAAAAATTCAAATGGCTGAAAGAAAAAGAGAAAAAAGCTTTTGATTTTTGTCTCAGAAGAATCAAAGCTCGAAATTTACCCATGAAACTGGTTTTGGTTCATTACTTCTTTAATGAGAAAAAGGGGATATTCTATTATACTGCGGATGGACGAATTGACTTTAGGCAACTTGTTAAGGATTTGGCTAAAGAATTCAAGATGAGGATTGAAATGCGTCAGATAGGAGTTCGAGATGAAGCAAAAATAGTCGGAGGATTGGGTGTTTGCGGACGGGCTATCTGTTGTTTCAATTTCATGAAAAGTTTTAAACCGGTGACCATTCAGAAAGCAAAAAAACAACAAATCATTATTAATCCGACAAAGATTTCTGGGTTGTGTGGCCGATTGATGTGTTGCCTTGCATTTGAAGATGAGACTCGAGGGCGGATGTATTCAGGAGAAGAGAAAGTTGAAGAGGATTAAGAAAAAAAGGAGGAAGGGGACAGGCTACTTTTTTATCAGAAAAGTTGCCTGTCCCCTTTTCTATTTATTTTGTTGGGATAATCTTGAATTGAACTCTGCTTGAGATAGCGATGAGAAAACCTTCAGGAGAGAAGGCTTTCACTTTCCAGGAATATTTTTGATCAGAGGTCATCAATTTTCTGACTTCTTCGGGAAGAGTGATGACATTTTCTTTTGTAGTGCCAGTCCATATGAGTTTCTCATTGTAAATATAGATGTTGTATTCAACATTTTTTCCAAGGCTTTTCCACTTGAACTGAGAAGGTACAGATTTGATGTCTATCAGCGGAGAAATAAGAGTTATTGATTCTCCTCTAACTACATCTTCATTATTTATGTAAAATTGAGGTGATGTTCTGTTGAGAGTAGGAATGACTCCAAAAATCACAATGAGGAATAAAGCTGCTGAAACAGCAGCAAATGCCCATTGTCTGGGAGTAAAATAAGAACGCACTGATTCAAACCAGGGAACTCTTTTTGTTTCTTCAGCCAGATATTCATCTTGAAAAATCGTGTATCCTTTGTTCTTGATAACAGAAATTAGCTCCTCTCTTTCGACCATTTTTTCATAACAGTGGGTGCAGTTAAAATAGTGTTCCTCGAAATTCTCTCTGTTGGTCTCAGATAGTCTGTTTAATAAATAATCATCGATGAGGTCTTCGAACTTGCACTTTATCATAGTTCTTTCCTTTTTTTTGGCTTCAACGATTTAGTCGTTACAGCAACAATAAAATGGAAAAAAATCATTTTTTTATTAATTTCCTCAAAAGTTTTTGGGAATAGTTCACTCTCTCACTCACCCGACGGAGAGAGATGCCAAGTTTTTGTGCCACTTCTTTTCTGGAAAGATCTCTATAATAATAAAGGTATAATGTTTCCCTGTATTTAGGTTTTAATTTTTTTATAGCTCCTGCTATCAATTCCGCTCTTTCTTTATCTTCGATTTGCTCATGAGGAGAAGGCAGAGGTTTTGGCTCTGGGGCATGCCTCAGCACCTTGCTTTTTTGACGAATGTAATCAACAATCCTGCGGCTGGTAATAGTGTAGATAAATGTTCCGATTGAAGATTCGCCTCTAAATTCTCCTTTCTTTATTTTTTCAACAACGTTAAGCATAATTTCATTCGCCACGTCCTCCCAATCTGGATTGGCGGCCCCCAAAGATTTTTTCACTCTAAAACCGACAACGGGCCTGTATTTGGCAATAATTTCTTCTAAATCGATTTCTTTTTTCTTGTCACTCACTTATTCAATTATATAGCCTGATGAAGGTGTTGACAAGCTTAGTTTTTTTAATGTAAGCATCTCTTTTTCCGTGACCAAAAACCTGTCTTATGATTTCAATATATCACGGAATTGGGGATACTTCCTTTTTCAATTTTTCCTTTTCAATGACGACTAATATTTTTGCTCTAAAAGGAGAAAAAGATGTTGGATATACTTCCAGAAAAAAAAGGAAAACCAAGAGTTTATAAGCTAAGAGATGAAAGAGATTTTTACTTATTGATTGAACAAAGAATGAAGGAACAGGGCTATCAGTTGCTGGATACGTTAAAAGAGATTCGAGCGAATGATACTTTTGATAGTCCTTGTTAAAGTTGTAGTCACTGATCGATTTATCTATTGTTTGAGAAAAAAAGAAAAATTTCAATTTTTATTCTGCGTTAGCGACTAAACTTGTCCAAGAAATAAATTCGAGATTATTATTAGAGTTTAAAATGAAAATGCCAGCGGAAAGCAAAAACCAAGTAGAAAAAGATATAACCCTCATTATCGAGGATGAAACGGGGAGGAAAACATCTTTCTTTCCCTTGTTATCCCAGAGAGAATTTTCCTATTTCTTTGATTTGTATAAAAGACCTTTTCCTGATTCTGAAAGATTAAATCCGGGAGAAGTTTCTGGCATGATATCACCCGCTTTCTTTCCACTTGAAGAAAAGAGTGGCTCCAGAGGATATTTTTCTTGGTATATAGAGATCGAGAAAATAAGGAAAGTGAATTCGGCCAAGAAGATGTTGAAGGATTTAAGCCGGCATTATGAAAGGCTTTTTAAAAAGGCTGAATACAGTTTGGATGAAAGTATTTCAGAAAAGCAAATTTTTCTAAATTCAAATCTTCTTTATTTGATTGCAGCCACTGATGGGAATGAAGATACATTGGGACATTCTCAGCTTGTAGCCAGTTACACGTTGATGCTGACAAAAGCCCTTGGAATTGGCGACAAGAATTATTTGGTCAATATTGAAAGAGGAGCCTTGCTTCACGATATAGGTAAAATTGGAATTCCTGAATCCATTTTAAGAAAAGCAGGACCGCTGACAGCAATAGAAAAAGAGGTTGTCAAGGAGCATCCACTTATAGGCTATGAGATGATCGAAGAATTCGATTTTTTAAAAAAAGCATCGCAGATGGTTTTGTTTCACCATGAAAGTTATGATGGAAAAGGATATCCTTACGGATTAACCGAAGAGGAGATACCTCTAGAAGCAAGGATCTTTGCTATAGCGGATACCTTAGATGCTATAACCTCTGATAGACCATACAGGGAAGCAGGAAGTTTTGAAAAAGCTTGCCTTGAAATTGAGAAGGGGTGTGCCAGCCAATTTGATCCCCTTGTTGTCGAGGCCTTTTTCTCTATTCCCAAAGAAAGGTGGCAGCAGATAAAGGAGCAAACAGAAGAGTCCTTCCGCTTCCATACCGCCCACTAATTTTCTCTTCCATTTATCTTGACGTCTCAAGTCAAAAAGCTAATATTTAAATCATTACGTTTAATTTTCCAGTTTTTTGTTGTTTTAAGATGTGCTCTACAACTTTTGCAAAAAATTCAACTGTGTGAAAGATATGAATGTCTTTTTCCTTTTTCTTTAGTCCAGTCCTTAATTGGAAAAGACAGCCTGGACAGTCAGTAGCGATGAGAGAGACCTTGTTTTTTTGAATTTTCTGCTTCTTCTTTTCCCACATGCGGGCTGAAATTTCTGGATTTTTTAAAGAGAAAACTCCGCAGAATCCACAGCATGTAAATGGTTCTTCCTCTAATTTAGGACTGAAGCCCAAAGCTTTAAGAACTTTTTGAGGTTCTTCTTTCAGGTTTAATGAGTTTAAATAATGGCAGGGATAATGGTAAAAAACCTCTTTTGGAGGGATGGCTTTCTTTATTTCTGGAAAATAGCCTTTATCAGATACGAATTCTGTAAAATCAAAAATTTTATCTTTCCATCGGAAAGATTTAGGTTCAAGCTGGGGATATATTTTTTTCAACATAGAATTTCCGGTGGGACATACAGTAAGAATATAACGAGGATTTTCCTTTTCAAAAGATTTTAGATTATTTAAGGCAAGCTTCCTCACGTGCTTTTTATCTCCGAGGTGATAGCTGGGCGCTCCACAGCAGTGTTGATCAGGGGGAGAAACCACATGAAAACCAAAATAAGAAAGACTGGTGAAAATGCTTTCTCTTATTTCAGGAAAAAAATACTTAACCAGGCATCCTTCAAAGAGGTAAACTTTTTCTCCTTTTTTTTCTTTAGAAGAAGTCGTTTTTTTCAGATTAAAGGCTGGAATAAGTTTTTCTTTTATCTGCTTGAAAGGAAGATTCTCCAAGTAGGCATTTTCCTTCCAGGGCGTTTGTAATATGGAAAAGATTTTTGCTCCTGTTTGGGAGAGGATTTTTTTACTAAAAAAAGAAGATAGAACCTTTTCCCATAATTTTGGTCCTTTTTCATTCTTGAGTCTTAGGATGAGCTCACTTATAGGAATACCGACAGGGCAAAACTCCTCGCATTTTTTGCAATCCGCACAGAAGTCGAACAAAGCAGAGTATTCTTTAGATGAATTCATTATTGCTGTTAAAAGAATGCCGATGCCTCCCGGATAGACTGGGCCGCTAAAAATATGGCCTCCTACAGACTGAAAAACTGGACAAACCAGCAAACATCCCCCGCATTTCAGACAATAAAGGATTTTATCCATATTCTCATCCTGGGTTATTTTGAGTCGTCCGTTATCGAGGATGATGATGTGGAGTTCTTGAGGACCATGAACTCCGATAATCAATTCTTTTTCGATGTCGGTCGTACGGCTCGGACCAGTGATGAAAGAAACATATGAAGTTAACTTCATTCCGGCCGAGGCAATTGTTAAAGCTTTTATGAGAGAAGCGGCCTGTTCTAAGGTTTCGACAAATTTTTCTGTTGTGATAAGGGCAATGTGGATGGGAGGGAGAGCAGTGACAAGACGAGCATTCCCTTCGTTGCTCACAATCACTAAAGTTCCAGACTCGGCTATGGCTAAGTTGGCTCCTGATATCCCGATATCAGCCTCCAAGAACAACTTCCTCATCTCTATGCGGGCGTGTCTTACGATTTCTTTTGAGTCTGGAGGTATTTTTTTATGGAGATGGCGGCTTAAGAGTTCTGCCACCTGCTTTTTGGTTTTGTGAAGGGCTGGGGCTGTGATATGAGAAGGCTTTTCTCTTGCGAGTTGAATGATCCATTCGCCCAAATCTGTTTCCACAACCCTGTATCCATTTTTCTCGAGAAAGTTATTGAGCTGAATTTCTTCACTCACCATCGATTTAGATTTGACAATGAGCTTGGCTTTTTTCTGGCGAGCAATTTTTTCCACCAAGGAAAGAGCCTGAGATGGATTGGAGGCATGATAAACTTGGGCATTTACTTTTTTAGCTTCTTCACTGAATTTTTGGATGAGTTGAGGGAGTTTTTTCACGCACTCTTCTCTTATGGCTTTAGCCCTTTCTTTATATTTTTGCCAGGGTATATTGTTTTTTGTGCTGTTGAATTTTTGAAAGTGATTGGAGGAGGCTTTTTCTAAAGCTTTCTGGAGGTTCTCATCCTGGAGAGCATTTTTAATTTTTCTCTTTTGAGATTTGCGAGAAAACACTCACTTCTCCTCATCCATCTTTTCCAGATAAGATTTAGGGTCAACCAGGATTTCTCTGGGCTTGCTTCCTTCAGTTGGGCCGACTATTCCTTCCTGTTCCATCTGATCGATGATCCTTGCAGCACGGGCATATCCTAACTTGAGCTTTCTCTGGAGGTAGGAAGCAGAAGCCTGACCCGTGAGAAGGATGAGTTCCACAGCTTTTTTAAAAAGCTCATCTTTTTCGCCTAATTCTTCCTCTGCCCAGGTGGGGGGTTTTTTAAGGACATTGATAATTTTCTCATCATAGGTAGGCTTTCCCTGTTCCTTTATGAATTTAGCCATGCGGCTTATTTCAGGGAGAGAGATATAGGAACAATGCAACCGGATGAGACGCGGATAATTAGGAGGCATAAAGAGCATATCCCCTAGACCAAGGAGCTTCTCTGCCCCGCCTGTATCGATGATAATTCGAGAATCAATTTTCGAGGGGACGCGAAAGGCAATCCGGCTTGAGAAGTTGTTTTTGATCGTGCCTGTGATGACATCTATAGAGGGGCGCTGAGTGGCCATCACAAGGTGAATACCGACAGCCCTGGCCAATTGGGCCAAGCGGGCAATGCAATATTCGACTTCTTGAGTTCCGATCATCATCAGTTCGGCTAATTCATCGATGATTATCACAAGGTAAGGTAAGGGTTTGAGTTTTTCTTTTTCCTCTTCAGTGAGTTTCCCTCTTTTTTCTTTTAGAATTTTTTTCACCTGGTGATTATACTGTTCGATGTTCCTTACTCTCAAGAAGCCAAGCCTCTGGTATCGTTCTTCCATTTTTGTTATGGCATCCAGAAGAATCCTCTCTGCTTTTTTGGGGTCACGGACCACAGGGCAGAGAAGATGAGGGATTCCATCATACTGAGCGAATTCCAATCTTTTGGGGTCGATAAGGATGAGCTTGACTTCCTCAGGGGAAGCCTTGTATAGGATGCTGGCGATAAGCGCATTTAAGGCCACACTCTTTCCGGTTCCAGTTGCCCCGGCAATAAGCAGATGAGGCATGATGGATAAATCAGTGACATAAACGTCGCCATGGATAGTCTTTCCCAGAGCGAAAGTCAGCTTAGAGGGAGATTTTAAAAAATTTTCAGACTGGATGATATCTCTAGTCTTAATGATTTCTCTTTTGTTATTGGGGACTTCAACTCCGAGTGTAGATTTTCCTGGTATTCTTTGAATCCTGACTGATTCTGCCCCTAAAGCCAAAGATAAATCTTCTGAAAGATTGGCTACCTGACTGACTTTTATTCCAGGATAAGGATAGAATTCATATGTGGTGACCACAGGTCCAGGATGGTATTCCCTGATTTCTCCTTCTACCCGAAATTGCCTCAATTTCTCTTCAATCCGTTGCTTTTTTTCATAGAGTTCATTTTTGTCGATTTTCTCTGATGCTTTTCCCGGATCTAAGAGGTTGAAAGGTGGAAAATTGTAATCTCCTTTTCTTTCCAGCTCTGGGAAAAGAAGCTTTTCCCTAGGAGGCGGTTTTTCGGGTTTGACCAAAAGAGGTTCTGACTTGATCTCTTTTTTCGCTTTTTTTTCTTCTCTTTTATGTTTATCAAGACCCAAGGAAGTAGAATATTTTTCAATAACTTTTTTCCTCATCCTCTCTCGATGTTTCACTTTCTGGTATCGAATGATTTTAATTCTGATCTCTTTGAATAAGAAGCTGAATAGGCGGGATAAAAGGCCGAGAAATTTACTGATAGAAATTTCTGTGGAAAGAAGGAAAAGAAGGGCAAGAAGGACGAATAGAATGAGCACAGATCCAGTGGAGCTAAAATAGCGAATCAAAATCGACGAAAGCAAGCTCCCGATGACACCTCCAGCTTGAATTTCTGTTCCTTTCCAGGCAAAACTTTCAAAAATCATAAAAAAAAGAGCGCTAAAGATAAGAATAAAAAGAAAAGAGGCTGAGGTCTTTAGGAAGAAGCGTTGTCCAGGAAAAAAAGCTCCGAATCCAAGATAGATTAAAGCGAAGGGAATAAGGAAAGCTCCAAATCCTAAAAATTGAAGAAGAGCTTCTGAGAGAGAAGCTCCTGCTCTCCCAGCGTAATTTTGTATTTTTTGATTGGAAGAGGTAACATTTGCCCAGGAAGGATCTTTTGAGTCATAACTGATGAGACTGAGGAAGATGAAAAGAGCCAAAAACACAAGGACGATGGCGATGATTTCTGAAGGTCTTACTCTTTTTTTTCTTTTGGGTTTATGAGGAGTAGTGCCTGATTTATTTTTTTTCTTCTTTTTCATTAAAAAAATTATAACATATTTATCTTTTTTTCCTAAATAATACGAATAAACCTTAAACTTCGCAAAATGATGAGAGTCTTCAAGATTTGAGCTCTTATTGATGGATGGAATATTTCTTCAGTTCAAACAATATTTTCTTTCCCTCCAGGAAAGAAAATATTGAACAGGGTCACAAATTGAGAAATGGTGAGCTGTTCGGGACGGAGGTCTCTGTTTATCTTGCATTTTTGGAGCGCTTTCTCGATTAGAGGAGAAGGGAAATGGAGCTTTTCTAAATTGTTGGGAAGAATTTTTCTTCTGTGGCGAAAAGCTCCTTTTAAAAATTTCAAGAAAAATTGATCGTCTTTGATAGGAAAGAGTGGAACTTGTCTTTTCTTTAAAGAAATAAGAGCCGAATCAACTTGGGGCGGAGGAGAGAAAGCTTCAGGAGTTACGATGAAATGAATTTTGGTCGAAAAGTAAATCTGGAAGAGGATGGAAAGAGGTGCATACTTTTTTGATTCAGGCTTGGCACATATTCTTTCGGCTACTTGTTTCTGGAGGAGGAAGATGGATTCTGGGAAAAGATCTTTATCTCGAAAGACCTTAAAAAGTAGAGGCGATGAAATAGAATAAGGAAGATTGCCCACTAGTTTCACGTTGGCTTTGGAATTTCCCCCTTTTTTTATTAGCTCTTTGAAGTCAATTCTTAAAATATCCTTTTCGAGAATCGTTAAATTGGGAATGTTTCTGCTCTGGAGAATAGGAATGAACGATTTTTCTTTCTCGATGGCGATGACTTTTCCTGCCTTCCTTGCCAGGGGAAAGGTTAAGGCTCCTTTACCTGCTCCTATTTCTATAATTAGGTCTTCCTGTTGAGGATCAATTGTTTTGACTATTCTATTTAAGATCGTTCGATTGATCAGAAAATGTTGGCCGAGTGCTTTTCTTTTGCTCTTTTTCATAAAAATAAATCCAGATTGAAGGAAAAAACTTTTATTTGAAAACTATATCATATTGAAATTTGAAATAAAAATTTTAAATGATCGTCTATTCCTAAACGATAACCATAATGACTGGCTTTGTTGAAGATGGTGCATTG
>JAUWYH010000082.1 GCA_030615975.1 Candidatus Aminicenantota bacterium | reverse complement strand
TTCTATTATTTTCTCGATATTGAGATAACTCTCGGATGGTTTTGCCTCTCCTATATAATAAGCCTCCTCAGCTAATATCACATGAAGGGCTTTCTTATCCGCTTCTGAATATACAGTCACAGGAACTATATCCATTTCCCGACATGTCCGGATAACTCTCAGTGCAATCTCGCCTCTATTGGCGATCAAAATCTTTTTAAACAATTTCCCCATCGCTATTTTATTCACCCTTCTAGCCTTTCTCGCTTGTTATCACAAAGGAATATTTCCATGCTTTTTAGGAGGATTTCTGTCTTTCTTGTTTTCAAGCATTTTTAAGGCTGCAATGAGTTTTAGTCGCGTAAATTTGGGCTCAATAACTTCATCAATGTAACCTTTCTCGCAAGCAATATAGGGATTGGCAAACTTCTCTCTAAACTCCTTGATTTTTTCCTCTCTCAACTTCGAAAAGTCTTTTGCTTTATCCAGCTCGTGTTTGTAGACAATGTTCACAGCCCCTTCTGGTCCCATGACGGCAATTTCTGCAAAGGGATAGGCATAGTTGATGTCCGCTCTAATATGCTTTGAAGCCATAACACAATAGGCCCCTCCATAAGCCTTTCGGGTGATGACAGTGATTTTGGGAACCGTGGCTTCGGAAAAGGCATAAAGAAGTTTTGCCCCATGGCGAATGATCCCCCCTTGCTCCTGGGAAACTCCAGGAAGAAAACCCGGAACATCCTCAAAAGTAATCAAAGGGATATTAAAAGCATCACAGAAACGCACGAATCGGGCGCCTTTATCTGAAGCATTGATATCCAGCGCCCCGGCAAGATGATCTGGCTGGTTGGCAACAATAGCCACAGATTTTCCTACAAGACGGGCAAAACCTATAACAATATTCTTGGCATATTGGCTTTGAACTTCAAAGAAAAAATTCTCATCCATAACTTCTCTGATTATCTCCCTTATGTCATAAGGCTGGCTGGGATCATCAGGAACCATGAAATTAAGTTCCTCATTAATCCTATCTGGGGGATCGGCTGTTTCTTTCTCGGGTGGGTCCTCCAGATTGTTATCAGGGACGAATGAGAGAAGCTCCCTAATCAAAGAAAAGGCATGTTCTTCATTCTCTGCTGCAAAATGAGCCACTCCGCTCAAAGTGTTATGTGTTTCTGCTCCTCCTAATTCTTCCATTGTGACATCTTCGTGGGTGACAGCTTTAATCACCTCTGGTCCGGTGATGAACATGTTGCTCGTTTCCTTTGTCATAATAATAAAATCAGTCATGGCCGGGGAATAGACCGCTCCCCCGGCACACGGGCCTAATATTGCTGAGATCTGGGGGATAACACCAGAGGCAAGAACATTCCTCAAGAAAATGTCAGCATATCCTGCCAAGCTCGCCACTCCTTCCTGGATCCGAGCCCCACCAGAATCGTTAAGCCCTATAATCGGGGCGCCGACTTTCATAGCTATATCCATAATCTTGACAACTTTTGCGGCATTTGCTCCGCTTAACGAACCTCCAAAAACCGTAAAATCCTGGGCGAAAATAAAAACAGTTCGTCCCTCAATCGTGCCATAACCCGTGACAACACCGTCTCCATAAATTTTCTTTTTTTCCATCCCGAAATCATGGCTCTGGTGGACAACAAGCTTATCGGTTTCCTGGAAGGAGCCTTCATCGAGAAGGAAGCTTACTCTTTCTCTTGCAGTGAACTTTTTTGCCTGATGCTGCCTTTCTATCCTTTGTTTGCCTCCTCCTAATTCAGCTAAATGGTTTTTGTTTTTTAACTCATCTAATTTTTTTTCGATACTCATCTTTTTCATATCTCTCTATTTTATTTCTTTTTAACCCTACTCCAATCCTTTAAAAATCTGTCCATCCCCACATCGGTCAAAGGATGTTTGATCATCTTCTCCAAGACAACAAAAGGTATTGTGGCTATATCTGCTCCCATCAGGGCTGCTTCGACAACATGAAGAGGATGTCTGATACTTGCGACGATCACTTCTGTCTCAAATCCGTAGTTGTCAAATATCACCAATATTTGATCAACCAAATCCATTCCTTCGTGAGAAATATCATCGAGCCGTCCAACAAAAGGGCTGACATATCTTGCTCCTGCCTTAGCTGCCAGAAAGGCCTGGTTTGGAGAAAATATTAAAGTTGTGTTAACCTGGATGCCTTCCTGAGATAGGACTTTAGTCGCTTTAAGACCTTCTAAACAAATCGGTATTTTCACAACCACATTTTCGGCTAATTTGGCATGTCTTTTTGCTTCTTTGACGATATCTTCGGATTGTGTCGAGACACATTCCACATTCACAGGGCCATTGACAATCTTACAAATTTCCCTGACTAAATCTTCAAATTTTAAATTTTCTTTTGACATGAGAGTGGGGTTAGTGGTGACACCATCTAATATTCCCCAACTCGCAGCCTCTCTTATCTGGTCTAAATTTGCCGTATCCAGAAAAATTTTCATATAAACCTCCAAAGATTAAAAATGAGGCTGGCAATATTGAATAGCCTGCTCGTCCTCTCACTCGCCTTATCATACCGTATAAAAGAAAAAGTTTAAAGCGAGTAAAGGAACACAACGTTTTCTATTTTTTGATTTTGGAATTGTCTTCAGCTACCTTGCCATCTCTTACTTGATATTGTTAGATGCGCAACTTCCCTCTCGGCATATATCTTACTCATGTTCCAGTCTAGCCTGTCTATCCAATTTAGTTAGCTCAGCCAGTCTAGCTTTTTATCTTCATCACAGTATTAGAAAGAGTTCCTATTCCTTCTATCTGGATATCCACTCTATCTCCAGGCATCAGAGGCCCTACTCCCGCAGGAGTCCCTGTGGTAATGATATCTCCTGGATTCAATGTCATAACGTTGGAAATGAATCTTATCAAAAAAGGAACAGGAAAAATCAAATTTCTAGTGCTACCTGATTGCCTTAACTTTCCGTTAACAAAGGTCTTGAGCCTCAGCCCTGAAGGGTCAACATCGGTTGCGATACATGGACCAACAGCTGCAAATGTATCAAACGATTTGGATCGAGTGAATTGTCCGTCTTTCTCCTGGAGGTCTCGAGCTGTAACATCATTAAAACAAGTATAGCCCAAAATATAACCTTCAACACTGTCGTTTTTTTGGAGGAGTCGAGCTTTTTTCCTGATGACGAAAGCCATCTCTCCTTCATAATCGACCCTCTTTGCCATTTTAGGATAAACAATAATATCATTGGGACCCACAACTGCTGAAGGAGGCTTGAGGAAAATCAAAGGCTCTTCAGGTAATCTCCTTCCCATCTCCACCGCATGATTCCTATAATTTGCCCCGACAGCAACAATCTTAGAAGGTTTTACGGGCGGAAGAAGTATCACATCGCTTATAGGAATTTTTTCTTTTTTGATTTTAAAACTCCGGAAAACAGAACCTTCAACTGGAAAAAGGCTCTCTTCCTTTAAAACTCCATAGACCATTTTGTTTTTGTGTTTAAAGCGATAGATTTTCATGAAAAAGTATCCTTTATTATCTCAGACGCTGCTTCTGATTCCTTGCTTTCATTTCCATGTTTATCTAAGGCGGTAATAGAATAATAATATCTTTTATTCTTTTCAACTTTTGTGTCGGTGTAGGTATTTTCTCGAACAGGCTCGGTAGTTAATAAAAGATATTCCTCCTCTCCCTCCTCTTTCCGCCATACCCTGTATCCAGCCAAATCTTCTTCCTGATTATCATCCCAGCTTAAAGCAATATAATTCTTTCCAGTCATCGAAACCAATCCAGAAGGTGCTTCAGTAGCAAACTTGTCTTTAGCCAAGACCTCTAGAGTCTCAGAGTCATCGCTTTGTAAAAAAGGAGGAGAGTCTGTGGCTGAGGCCCTGACGAAATATTTATACGCTTTATCAAAGACAAAATCCTCATCCTCATATTTATTTTCTTTGATTAGCTCAGGATTGATGCGGCGCGGTTGCGTCTCCCTATCCGCTCGGAAGATAAAGTAGCCTTCGACATTAGGAGGTGAAGATTGATCCACGTTTTTCTCAGGAGGATCCCACAAAATTTGAATTCGATCTTTATAGACAGTAAAACGAAGACCTTTGGGGGGAAGAGGAAGAATTTTAGGTTCTACAGATACCAAGTCTGAAAACTCTGACTTATTTCTTTTTCTATCTTTTACTCTTAAGCCAAAGATAAACTTTTTCGTAAGAAACTCTTTTCCGCTCAATGGAAAGACATAGCTAAGGTCTTGAGATATCTCGCCCTGCTCTATTAGATATTCAGAAAATTTTTCCTTTTTTATTGAAGCAAGAAGGATAGCCTTTTTTTCAAATTCTTCCACAGGAAGCTCCTCTTCTTCAGCAGATTCTTCTTTTTCGGCTGATTCCTTTTTCTCTTCAACAAGCCAGATTTCAATTTCATCGATTTCTCTCATAGGATTACCATCAATATAAGTTGTAGGATTGGTCCACTCGAGGATTATCTTATCTGCTCTCTGGATGGCTTCAAAACCTTCAACACTCTGAGGAATTCGAATGATGGGGGGATAGATAGCACCTTTTTTACCGCAAGAAGAACTTAAAAGGAAAAGAGAAGAAATTATGAATAAGGGAAAAGTTTTCTTCATTAAAGAATGAATCGTCTCAGATCCTCGTCTTCTATTATATCTTTGATCTGTTCTTCAACATAATTTCTGTCGATGGGGATATTTTTCTTTTTTATGTTTGGTGCTTCAAAAGATATGTCTTCCATGACTTTTTCCATAACCGTATAAAGCCTGCGGGCTCCAATATTTTCTGAGATCTCGTTGACTTTTTCTGCAATCGCGGCAATTTCATCGACAGCGTCCTCTGTATAATCGATCTGAACACCCTCTGTCTCTAAAAGAGCTTTGTACTGTTTGATCAAAGCATTTTCTGGTTCAGTCAATATTCTGATGAAATCTTTCTTATCCAGAGATGTAAGCTCTACCCTGATCGGGAACCTCCCCTGGAGTTCAGGTATAAGATCAGAAGGCTTAGAAACGTGAAATGCCCCAGCTCCAATGAAAAGAATATGATCCGTGCGCACCAATCCATAACGAGTATTAACTGTGGTGCCTTCAATTATAGGCAACAGATCTCTCTGAACTCCCTCGCGGCTTACTTCAGGGCCTCGACCTGATTCACGTCCAGCGATTTTGTCAACCTCATCCAAAAAGATGATTCCGGAGTGTTCTACCCTCTCCACGGCCAAACGGGCTACCTGATCCATGTCAATCAATCTCTTTTGCTCGTCCTCCAATAAATATTCCTGGGCTTCTTTTAATTTTACCTTTCGCCTTTTGGACTTCCCTCCTAGAAAGCCAGGAATGATTTCTTGAATGTGAATCCCAATTTCTTCAACGCCAGCATTTGAAAAAATCTCAAATGGTGAAGACATCTTCTCTCTCACTTCAATTTCTATCATCCTCTCATCCAGAAGCCCCTGGCGAAGCTGCTTTCTCAATTTTTCCCTTGTCTCTCGAAACTTTTGATGCTCATTCTGGTCATTAGTGTCTGCTCTTCTTCTAAGTGGAGGCAGGAGAATATCCAATATCTTTTCTTCAACATTTCTCTCGGCTTTCTCTCTGATCTCATTAGTTTTTTCTGACTTTACCATATCAACCGAAATCCGGACCAAATCTCTTATCATGGACTCTACATCCCTGCCAACATAGCCCACTTCAGTAAACTTGCTCGCTTCTATTTTCAAAAAGGGCGAGTAAGTTAACCTGGCCAGTCGGCGAGAAATTTCTGTTTTTCCTACCCCAGTAGGGCCGATCATTAAAATATTTTTAGGGGCGATTTCATCGGCAAGTTCTGGAGGAAGTTTGCACCTTCGATACCTGTTGCGCAATGCAATGGCCACAGCTCTTTTGGCATCTTTTTGGCCGACAATGTATTTATCTAATTCAGCGACTATCTCTTGAGGAGTAAGCTCTACCTCTTTTGTTACTTTAGAGGGTTTTTCTAAATTCTGAGGAAGGACAATGGCCATTTAAAGTTCCTCGACTATGATTTGATTATTGGTATAAACACAGATGTCAGAGCATATTTTCATTGCTTCCAAAGCAACCTCTTTTGCAGATAAGTCTGTATGATTGATTAAAGCGCGGGCAGCAGCCAGGGCAAAAGGCCCTCCTGAACCGATGGCAATGACTCCATCATCAGGTTCAACCACATCACCTGTTCCGGATATCAGAAAAGAATTGTCCTTGTTGGCAACAATTAAAAGAGCTTCCAATCTGCGGAGCGCCCTATCCATCCGCCAGTCTTTTGCCAATTCAATGGCTGCCCTCGAGAGATTTCCTCTGTATTCCTCCAATTTTTTCTCAAACCTCGAAAAAAGGGCGAATGCATCAGAAGTTGCTCCGGCAAATCCTGCCAATACCTCTCCTTTGAAAAGCGATCTTATTTTATTGGCCTTCTGTTTGAAGACAGTCTGGCCGATAGTCACCTGTCCGTCTCCAGCCATGGCGATCTTTTCTTTATGGCGAATGCAAATAATGGTTGTTGCCTGAATCATTGTATCATCTCTTTTTTTTAATAATAATTGATACATAAAAATAAAGCAATACCAATAGGGCTGAAGTTCCCCCATTTTTTTCTCACACAGCTCGGGTCTATGGGGATGAGCCGCTCTAGAAAGGAAAGAAAAGACTGTTATAGAACGTTGGTGAATGTCCCCTAAATAAAAAAATCCCGGCAACGACCTACTCTCCCACTCCGTGTCCAGAGCAATACCATCGGCACTAAAGAGCTTAACTTCCGTATTCGGAATGGGAACGGGTGTTTCCTCTTTGTTATGGTTGCCGGGAAATTATAATCAACAGCTGAAAAGGGAGAGGCAACTTTTTGCTGCCCGATGAGGCCATCAGGCCC
>JAUWYH010000149.1 GCA_030615975.1 Candidatus Aminicenantota bacterium | reverse complement strand
TCAGCGTGCTTAAATATGTATCGTTGGGCTTTGCAGAGGCGAATGCCATCGATAACTGATGCATGGTTAAGTTGATCTGTAATGATAGCATCTTCCGCTCCAATAAGGGGTTCAAACACTCCACCATTGGCATCAAAGCAGGCTGCAAAAAGGATCGTATCATCAGTTTGGAGAAATTTGGAAATTTTCTGCTCCAGAATCTTATGAATGTCTTGAGTTCCACAGATGAAGCGAACCGAACTCATGCCATATCCCCACTCGTCAAGAGTCTTATGGGCTGCTTCTATAACTTTAGGGTGACTGGATAGACCTAAATAATTATTTGCGCAGAAATTCAAAACTTCTCTTCCGCCCTTAACCTCGATCTCTGCTCCCTGTGGGGTCATGATGATTCTTTCACCTTTATAAAGGCCGGCATCATGAATAGACTGAATTTCTTTTGTTAAATTTTCCTTTATTTTGCCATACATTTAAACCTCCTTTAAGGAACTAAACTATATCAAAATTGTTCCACAAGGTCTATATTTTTTCTCAGTTTACTTATCCCAGTTTACTCTTTACTATTCACTTGCTATAATTTCTGCCATGAAAGAAGAAGGGCTTTATTTTTTCGAGCTGTTTACAGGAAATTTGGTCAAAGGGATAAAGGTTGATAAGCTCTATTATCAAGGAAGAACTAAATATCAATTTATCCAAATTTTTCACAATCAATTTTTAGGCAAAGTTCTTTTTTTGGATAATAAGATTCAATCCGCCCAAATCGACGAATATATCTATCATGAATCTCTGGTCCATCCCGCCCTCTTCACTCATCCTTCCCCTAAAGAAGTGCTTGTTATTGGAGGAGGAGAAGGGGCGACTTTAAGGGAAGTCCTCAGGCATGATCTGGTTCTCAAAGTCACTATGGTAGATATTGATGAAGAACTGGTCAAACTCTGCCAGAAATATTTGCCTGAGTGGTCGGATGGGGCTTTTTCAGATCAAAGAACAAGTTTAGTATTTGAGGACGCCCGCCTCTTTGTAAAGGAAACTGAAAAGAAATTTGATGTGATTATTTCAGATTTGACCGAACCGATTAAGGAAGGACCTTCTGTCTACCTTTTTACCAAGGAATTTTTTGATAAGATTTTTCAAGCTTTGAAGGAAGATGGCCTGTTTGTTCTTCAGGCAGGAAGCACTGATCCCTTTTATCATGATTTTTATATTTCTTGCGCAAAGACTTTGGAAAAGGTTTTTCCTTTGGTTCGGCCTTACTGGAGCTTCATCTTCTCCTTTGGATTACCTTGGGGTTTTATCTTAGCTTCCAAAAAAGAGGACCCCCTTCGGTTGGATGATGAGGATATCACTCAGAGAGCACATAAACGGAAAGTCAAAAAGCTTAAGTTTTATCATCCTCCTCTTCATAAAAGCTTTTTTGCCCTGCCTCTCTATTTGGTGAACAATTTGAAGAAAGGGAAAGTTTTGACAGATAAGGAACATTATATCTGGAAATTATGAGCATCAAAGAGAAGGCATCGACAAAAGAATTTCCTGAAATAAAAGAATACCATGCCACCTCCTGCGGCATTTTTTTTAAGAGAAAAAAACTTCTTTGTACAAAAAACTCACCCTATCAGAAAATAGAGGTTTTCGAAAATGAGTATTTTGGGAGGATATTAATTTTAGATGGTTTGGTTCAAACTACAGAAAGGGACGAATTTTTTTATCACGAAATGCTCGTTCATCCTGCATTTGTGGCTCATCCTTTACCTCAAAATATTCTCATCATCGGCGGAGGGGACGGGGGAGGCCTCAAGGAAATTCTCTGCTACCCGATTGAACAGGTTTATCTTGTTGAAATTGATCCTCTAGTGGTTGAGGTTTCAAAAAAATATTTCCCATGGCTTTTGCCTTCTCTGAAGGATAAAAGGTCGAAACTTCTGATTGCTGATGGACGAGAATTTCTGAAGGAGACAGATAGGAAATTTGATGTTGTCATCGTCGACTCCTCTGATCCTGTGGGTCCTTCTCTTCCTCTTCACGAAAAAGATTTTTTCGAGGATCTAAAGAACTGCCTTAATCCTGAAGGAGTTGTGGTGACTCAGCTCGGATCTCCTCTTTATCATCTTGACTCTATAACAAAAAAAAATATTTTCCTCAAGAAACTGTTTAAACTTGTCTTTTTTTATTTAGCTCCTGTCCCGACTTATCCAGGAGGGAGCTGGTGCTTTGCTTTCCTATCAGATAAGGTCGGACCTTTTGCAATTAAGAGAAATCCCCCTTCCGGACTCAAATACTTTAACCTTGAAATTCACCAGGCAGCGTTTGCTCTGCCTGCCTTTATGAGAAGTGTTCTATGTAAAACGTGAAATGTGAAGCATAAGACATAAGGGGGGAAAACAACAAAAACTCAGATGGCAAAACGGATCTATGGAGTAAAAAAGGAAGACCTGGGAAGGAATAAAATAATATTTTAAGATAACTGCCTGATAATAAAGACGAGACTAATAATTAAGCTCTCCCTCTTTGTAGCGCTTGGTCAAAACTTCAAGCATATCTTTGGTCATTGCAGCTAAGTCATAGCTTGGTTCCCAACCCCATTCTTCCCTGGCGCAAGAGTCGTCAAGCGAATTAGGCCATGAGTCGGCGATTTCCTGTCTAAAGTCTGGCTCGTACTCACAGGTGAATTCAGGAATATGTTTTTTGATTTCGGCTGCCAATTCACCGGCTGTAAAACTCATGCCAGTCAAATTAAAGTCTGAATAGTGCTTGAGCCGGGAAAAGTCAGTTTCCATTAAATCTATGGCCGCTTTGAGACAATCTGGCATGTACATCATGGGAAGCATCGTATCTTCTCGGACAAAGCAGGTGTATTTTTTGTTCTTTACCGCTTCAAAATAGATAGCCACGGCATAATCTGTTGTGCCTCCGCCTGGCAATGTTTCATAGCTAATGATACCTGGATAACGACAGCCGCGCACATCTACCCCAAAACGCTTAACATAGTAATCACAGAGAAGTTCTCCCGCAACTTTAGTGACTCCATACATTGTAGTTGGCCGCAAGATTGTTTCCTGAGGCGTGTTGTCAAGAGGAGTTTCAGGGCCGAAGACAGCAATAGAACTGGGCACAAAGACTCTGGTCATTTCATGTTCAAGAGCCACTTCCAGGATGTTGTAAGTTCCGTTCATGTTGACATCCCAGGCGAGCTTAGGATTTTTTTCTCCTACTGCAGAGAGGATTGCAGAGAGGTGATAAATAGTGTCGATATCGTATTTTTTTACAACTTCTTCGATAGTCTCCCTTTTGGTGACATTGATAAATTCAAATGGTCCTGAGTCGTGAAGCTCAGGCTTGGGTTTTGTTTTGTGACCTGTAGCTAAGACATTATCGTAACCGTATTTCTTTCTAAGAGCCATGGTCAACTCTGATCCGATCTGGCCGACAGAACCTGTGACCATGATTTTTTTCATTTCTTTGGCCATTTAATTACCTCCAAAGCTTATAAATTTTATCTCGATTGAAGATGGGGAGGATTTACTTATATATAGCTCTCATAAAGATGTCAACTTAAAATTGGCTTTATGACGAGAATTGGGGTAATGATGATTTTAGTGCAGCGAGGTCAGGCCTTGATAAACTTCAGAAAAAAAGGGGGGACAGGCTTCTTTTTCTGTCTGGCCCCATAGACAATTGGACTTCAATTAAGATAAAATTCAAGAAGAAGAGATGGATAAGAAAAAAAGAATTCCGTTGGGAATCATCATCATCTCAGTCGTCATGTTTTTTGTCGCTTTGGCCACAGACATCTTTTGGCTGGCAAGGATCGCAGGAAAAGCCTTTCCAACTACTATGCCTGTAGAACCAAAAGTTTACAATGCCTTTGCTGTCCCTGATATTATCTTATCTATTTTTTTGTATGTAGGAGCCTACGGTCTTTTAAAGCTTCGAAAATATGGTTTTGCGACTGCAATGGTAGCCATGGGAATGTGGATTTTTGATTCGCTCTTGGTTTTAAGCATCACAAAACTAAGCAGGATCAATATTATAGGCCCGAGTTTGTTTTTTGCTTTTTTTACATTGGTTTATCTCTGGATAAAGAGAGAGCTTTTTGATTGAAATATTCAATCTCGCAAGTAAGTATTTCATTTTCCGTGATGGAAGGATTTAGTTATAATCAGGCTTTGCTTGGGATTGAGATGATGGCAGGTGACCAGGTTATGGATTTCCGAAAGCCTTTGAAGGCGAGTAAAGAAGTGGTCGAGTCAGGAGAGATATTAAAAGCAAATGAATTTCTTAATTACAAGCTTTTTCTGTTTATCTTAAATGTGACGGTGCCGCCGCCAGTGTATTTTTGAGGATCAAGACACTGGATGTAAGCATCAGTTCCCTTTTTGGCAAGTCCGAGTGCCAAAGGGCTTATTCCTTTTGCCAAGGCATTATAGTAGGGAAG
>JAUWYH010000084.1 GCA_030615975.1 Candidatus Aminicenantota bacterium | reverse complement strand
TTTTTCCAGGGGTCTGATTTCTTTGTTGAAGCGCTTGAAAAGCTCAAGAATGACGCGAGAAAAACAGATAATAATGAAAAGAGTAATTTTCCCTTATTTTTCACTTTTTCATTATATCATAAATAGAGAAAATGAAAATGTAATACGGTAAGAAGAAACAAAATATATTGCTAAGTTTGTTTTATTTTTTTGATTCCTGTGTTAAGATTTTGATACATAACTATTAAGCTTAATAAATGATAAATGAACTCATGGGATTAGATAAAAACACTTTAGAAATTTAAGTTTAATGAGGAGGAAGAATTGTATCTGGCCAATACAATTAAGTATTTATCAGTTATTTGTTTAATTTCAGTAATTTTAGTAATGCCCAGAGATATTTCTGCTAACGCAACTGAGCGAGAAAACCAAAGATGCGACAGCTCTTGTGGAAGCGCGATGGAGCAACCAAAGGCAGAATTAGAAGGCACAGTTCTAAACATCGATAAAAAACCGATCCCAAAAGCAGAAATTCAATTAAAGCATGAAGAAAGCGGTCAAATTTTTTATTCTAAGAGCAATAAAAAAGGAGTATTTTCATCCTCTCTCATACCTTCAGGAAACTACACCTTAACGGTTAAAAAAAAGGGATACAAAAGCTACACAGGCGAATTGCAACTCAATCCTGATATTATTAAGAGACTTACAATTATTCTAGCCAAGGAGGAAACCTCACAACAAAAATTGGAAAAAGAAGCTATTGCATCTTTTGAAAAAGGGGTAAAATTAACCAAAGAGAACAGGCCTGACGAAGCTATCCAAGCCTTCCACAAGGCGATTGAGTTAAAACAAGATTTTGTTGAAGCCTATGTGAACTTGGGAATTCTCCTCCTCCAGCAACAAAAATATGATGAGGCAGAAAAGGCTCTTTTGAAAGCTCTCGAGTTAAAACCGGAGGAATCAAAGCCCAAAGTAATTCTGGCTGATATCAATTTCGAAAAAGCCAAGACATTGATTAAAAAAAATAAGACAGACGAAGCATTAGAAAAATTAAGGCAGGCATACAGCTTTCGCCCAGATCACGCTTATGTCAATTTTCTTTTGGGCTATCTTTATTCCAAAAAAGAAATGAAAGATGAGGCTATTAAGCATTTCGAGGCTTTTCTCCAGCTTGAACCGAATGCTCCTCAAGTTGAAGAAGTGAAGAGACTCTTGGAAAGCTTAAAACAAAAGAAGTAAGAAACTCAAAAAAAATGTACTTCTTGTTGGCATTTATTTGTTTTCTGTTAAAAGCAAAACTTCCCCGCTGAGATCACCATTATATTCACCATTTTCTATGCTTATCTTCCCATTGATGATCACGTATTCGATGCCTTTGCTGTACTGGTGCGAATCAGCGTATGTGGCATTATCCCTGATTGTTTTGGGGTCGAATATAACAATGTCCGCTTTGAATCCCTTTACCAACAGCCCTCTATCCTTCATCTTCAGGAATGAGGCAGGCAGAGAACTCATTTTCCTGAGAGCATTCTCCAGGGTCAAAACCTTCTCTTCTCTCACATACTTGCGGAGTGCTCTGGGGAAGCTTCCGAAATAGCGAGGATGGCCAGGCGTAGGTTTATCTATCTTCTTCTTAATCGGTCTGGCGCGCCCATCACTTGAAAACATCAGCCAGTCCTGCATCATGACATGTTTCATGTCATCCTCTGACATGGTGTCCACAGAAGTGAATACATCATCTTTTTCCTCTATGAATAAGTCTGCTGCGACATCAAAGGGATCTCTCCCTTGTTCCTCGGCAAGATCTGAAATGATTTTCCCAATCAGATGGGTGTTTTTCCTCGCGGTTACAATAGAAAAAGAGTCCCATCCATACATCACAGCAAAATTGCTTTGATCAGGAGCCCCTTCGGTAGTTAATTTCTTGATCTGCTCTCGTTTGACCGGATCAGAAAGAGCCTTAACCAGCTCTTCCGCATACTGCTCTCTAAACTGCTGCCTCTCCATCTCTGGCAGATCCCTATCCCTCATTTTTTCTCTCAGTTCTGCCAATGGCTCCATATCGTTCGGAATATTAAAATTTTGTTCAATCGAACCCACTGCTGCCTTATCATAAGGATACAAGTCTGCTGTCATATAAATTCCTTGAGATCGAGCCTCGTTTATCAATCTGCTAGCTTTCTTCATCTTTCCCCAATTGCTCTTTCCTCCTGCTTTTATATGGGCCGTATTGACATGCACCCCGGTCTCTCTGCCGATTCTGATGGTCTCTTGGGTGGCTTCAACCATGTATTTTTCCTCGCTGCGTTGATGGCTGGTGAAAATCCCGCCAAACTCTCCAACCACCTTTGTTAAAACAATGATTTCCTCTGTTGTGGCAAACCGGTCTGGGATGGACTGAAGCCCCGTACTCATACCCCAGGCACCCTCCTCCATCGCCTTGTGGAGAATCGACTTCATTTTTTCAATTTCCTCGCGTGTTGCTTCGCGCGGCTCCGTGCCCATGACAGTTTTTCTGATCGTACCATGACCTACCAGAAAGACAGCGTTTGTTCCAATGCCTTGATCTTCCCATTTTGCCTTCGTTGCCGCTACTTTTAATGATATCGAATCACCGCAGTTACCCGTCACAACCGTGGTCACACCTTGAGTCATATAGTTGAGATTCGCATTGGACGAAGGTTTTCCCAAGTCGCTGTCACAGTGGGTGTGCATGTCGATAAATCCGGGAGAGACAACCAGTCCCTTAGCATCTATGATTTTATCGGCTGTTTTTCTAGCGAGATTTCCCATTTCGACGATTTTATCCCCTCTGATTCCGACATCACCATAGAACCATGGATTGCCTGTGCCATCAACAATCTTTCCATTCTTTATAAGAATGTCAAACTTTCCAACTTCTATTTGAGAACATACAGTAAAAGAAAACACCACAACTATCAATGCACTGAAAATTATTAGCCAACGCTTATACATACATCCCTCCTTTCTTTGAAATTCTATTTGGTTTTTTTATCATATACGGCTCATTATATATAATCAACTGAGTATGTGTAAGCATCTTTTTTTCCGTGACAGAGATAGGCTTCTAACGCCACAAACATGGATCAGGCTGGGTGATGGATAAAACCGTGCCCGTTCAGCCTTCATACTGAGTCGCTAACTTGAATTGTTTGAGTGGTTTTAATAGACTAACAACGACCTTAATAAGACTGATAAGTGATGGAACAGTTTTTTCACCCACTAGCCTTGGCAAAATGAGAAAAAAATATTTGCCTCGCTCGGGAAATCCTGCGTGTTTTCGAAACACCCAGCCTGATCGTTTACTTGCCATCACGGAGAATGAAATGCTGACAAAATCCAGAAATATGTTGATATCATCTATATTTTTTAGTAATTTAAAGAGTGAATATTTCCTCAAAAAAAGACTCAAAACTAAACAGGAATTTGGGCTAGAATGGAGCACGGAATGATTAAAAGAAGAATTTGCTTTTTCTGTTTCCTGCTCCTGCTTTTCTTTTTCTCTGTAGTCCTCTCTTTCTCAAGCGAAAAGAGCGGCTCTAAACAGCCGGGCGTTTTGAAAGATATTGTTCTCTCCAGGGGGCAAAACATCATTGAAGTTAAGATTATTCTTAATCCTTACAGCTATCACCGCCTTTTCGAGTTGCGCTATCCTAATCGAGTAGTCATCGATTTGTTTGACATAGAAGATATTCAAACCAGCCGTTATATTGAAGTTAATGACCGCGAAATCCAGGCCATCAGAACAGGGATGTTTAAAACTGATATTGCCAGAGTGGTTTTTGATCTAAAAGAGCAAATTCCCCTTTACAAAATCGAGAGAATCCAAGGTGGGTTGAAAGTGATGTTTTGGAAGAAAGAAATACAGCCGAGGGTTGTTCTAGAAAAGGAAAACTCAGATAGATTAGAAAAACAGATCACGGAGATTAAAGAGTCTATAGAGAAGATAAATGAGAAATTAGAAGATATAAAAAAGATTCTAAAAGAGGCACTTCATACTCAAGACCAGCTAAAAATTCAACCATCTAATCAAAAAAATCAAGCAATTATTCAACAAGAACAAAGACCAAGTTTAGACCATTTTTCTATTGAAGAGAGAATCGCTCAAGCCGCTATTTTAAGTCAAGGCTCCATTGAAATTGATGGGAAACTTGATGAATTTACGTGGGAAGAGGCTTCGGTCCTGACTGATTTCACTCAACATGAACCCGTTGAAGGAACGCCTGCTACAGAAAGAACAGAAGTGAGGGTTTTCTTCAGCGAAGATTCTGTTTACATCGGAGTTCATGCTTTTGATTCAAACCCTGAAAAAATCAAAGCGATCTTGGCCCGAAGAGATTCCAAATGCCCCTCAGATTGGATAAGAATCTATGTCGACAGCTACCATGACCACCTGACTGCTTTTGAATTTGCCGTCAATCCTTGCGGGGTTAAAAGGGATGTCTACTGGTCCAATGATCATAGACAAGATGATGACTGGGATGGAGTTTGGGATGTGGAAGTCTCACAAGACGAACAGGGTTGGATAGCTGAATTCAGGATCCCTTACAGCCAAATCAGGTTTCCTGAGAAGGAATTCCAAACGTGGGGATTCCAGGCAAGCCGAGTTATCGCCAGGAGAAACGAGACAAGCTACTGGCGCCATGTTCCTAAAGGAGTCCCAAGGTTTGTCAGCCTTTTTGGCGATTTGAAAGGAATTACAGGAATTCCAGCACCGAAAAGGCTTCAATTTCTTCCTTATACTATGGGAAGGAGTTCTTTCCAACCTAAAGAAGAAGGCAATCCTTTCCAAACAGGATCAAGCTATCTAGCTAACCTTGGTCTTGATCTCAAGTATGGAGTGAGCAGTAACTTAACTCTGGATGCAGCTTTCAATCCTGATTTTGGTCAGGTCGAGGCAGACCCGGCTCAGGTTAACCTCACTGCCTTTGAGACTTACTTCCCCGAGAAAAGGCCGTTTTTCATCGAGGGAAAGAATATCCTGAGCTTTCCCGTTGGTGGTATCGGTGGCAGGGAATCCCTTTTTTACTCGCGGAGGATCGGGAGGGCTCCTCAAGGCGATCCATCTTCAGCCCAATATTCCCATATCCCAGAAAACACAACCATCCTAGGCGCTTTTAAATTAACCGGGAAAACAGCTCAAGGTTGGTCTATCGGGCTGATGGAAGCTCTAACCGGAAGAGAACAAGCTAGCCTGATTTCTTGGGAGGGGGAAAGAACAGAAGAGACGGTTGAGCCTCTCACAAACTATTTTCTTGGAAGAGCAGAGAAAGAATTCAGAAACGGGAGGAGTGCTGTAGGGATGATTTTCACAGCGATTCACAGAAGGATCGAAGAGGAAAGCTTAAACTTCCTCAGGAAAGCAGCTTACACAGGGGGCTTCAGTTTCCGCCATCGCTGGGCAAAAGATACTTATGAAGTTTCAGGTCTATTCGTTGGGAGCCATATCCTTGGCAGCAAAGAAGCTATACTACAAGCACAACAATCATCTACCCGCTATTACCAAAGACCTGATGCCCCTCATTTAGAACTTGATCCTGATCGAACTTCTCTCTCCGGTTTCTCCACCTCTTTTAGCTTGAGCAAAATAGGAGGAGGGCACTGGCGCTGGTCAATCTCAGGCATGGCAAGAAGCCCTGGATTTGAAGTCAATGACATGGGCTATTTGAGATATGCAGACTGGATCAGCCAGCACATCCAGGTGAGTTACAAAGAGTTCAAACCAGGAAAGGTATTCAGAGACTATGATATCAGCTTTAGCCTATCGAACGATTGGGATTACTTCCTCACTCATTTAGATCATAGAGAAAGGCTCCGTTTCGATTTTCGGTTTCTCAATTATTGGAGTGTCAATTTAGACCTCAGCCGTGAAAGTGAACACCTTAAAATTGATCATCTCCGAGGGGGGCCTGCTGTTATTACGCCCGTAACCTGGAGATTTGGAGGAAGTTTCAGGACTGATTCCAGGAAAGACTTTTTCTTTAACGTCCGCGGGAATGTCACGGCCTCTGAGGATGGTGCAAGATCCTATCGTCTATCATCTGAGTTTAATATTCGCCCTTTCAGTAATCTTCATATCAGCTTTTCGCCAAGCTTTAATGACGGATTCCAAAGGCTTCAGTATGTGACGGAATTAAGCTCAGAGGATCAAGATCATTATATTCTCAGTCGTATCGACCAAACTACGGTATCGTTAACTTTAAGAATCAATTACACACTTACCCCAAACCTCAGTCTTCAGCTCTACAGCCAGCCTTTTGTTTCAGCTGGGCACTACAGCGAATTTAAAGAAGTCATCCAGCCTCGAGCTAAAGATTATGCAGATCGCTGGCACATTCTTGAAAGCAATGAGATATCTCTTCAGAATGGCTATTATCATCTCTTTCTCCCATGGACAGAAGGGAAAGAGATTTTCTTTGATGATCCTGATTTTAACTTCAGGCAATTCCGTTTGAATCTTGTTATAAGGTGGGAATATCTTCCTGGATCTATTCTGTTTCTCGTCTGGTCAAACGGCATACATAATTATGCCAATGTTGGCACTCTCTCCCTAAGAAATGACCTTCAGAGCCTCTTCAGTTCTGCTTCCGATAATGTCTTTCTTTTAAAAATAAGCTACTGGTTTAATATTTAAAAACTTAGAAATGCTACTTTCGTTTAGTCAATCTAGAGAGTCATGCCATTTTAGCATCTAGCAGCGAAACCTCTTTGAAACATAATTTTTAGGGAAACTCTAATTATCTGTTTTCTGTTAAAAGTAAAACTTTCTCGTCTATATTAAAACGGAAAATATAATTATAGCGCTGG
>JAUWYH010000030.1 GCA_030615975.1 Candidatus Aminicenantota bacterium | reverse complement strand
AATCAAAACAGACAGGATAGCACCTGTTCTCCTTCCTTTTTATACGCCAGAAGACGTTAGAAAACGGCAACTCACAGCACATTATGAGGGAACACTGAGATAAGCGTAAAGAGGAAAAAGTAAATAGTAAGGCGTATAAAGTGCAAAAGGGTGAAACGTTAAAACATAAAGCCTATATCGCAATAAATAAAGTAGGGCCCGTTCCCCGAACGGGGTTTTTTTTGTTTGAGCCTCTTCAGAACAAGTTACGCAGGCGCTGAGAAGGCCAGAATTAGGGTCAGACAACTAAATGGGAGATGAACCACTTTTTATTTTGACTTTTTTGCAAGATTTGTTATATTTTATAACTTATTGTGAGAGCGGGTAGAAAAAGAGGGATATATTCGATTATATAATGGCACCTTCTAAGGCAAATATTAAAGCAAGATATTGCCATCAATAGCGAATAGGGAGGTTATCAATGGAAGAAAAAGAAACTTATCGGAGATCATGTTTACGGTTTGAAATCCCAGGTGCAACAGTCAGCTACAAGAAGAAAACTCTTTTATCCTCAAAAGAAAAGCATGATGAAGAGTTTTGCCCTGTTTTAGATATAAGCCGCGGAGGGCTTAGGTTTTTGACTCAGAAACCCCTAAAAATAAATAGCAACGTGAATTTAAAAATCGCCCTTCCTGGTGAGAAAATTCCATTAATCCAGAAGGGACGCGTACGCTGGGCTTCCTTCTATGTCGGTAAAAGTTACAAATACCAGATTGGAGTCCAATTTGATCCATATGGAGAAAAAAAGAGGCAAAATTATCCTGGAAATCTGACAAAAATCATTGCTTTAGAGCAAAAATTTGTCCCTCAAGAAAAATCAGATCCAAAAAAGACCGAAAAATTTGACGTTGAAAATTAGTCAAAGAATCAGCTTACAATTATAAACAAAGTGCTCAAAGTCTGGATAGCTATTCTTAATTTTCTCTCCGCGAAGGAGTTTAAAATTGCCGATAAGCTGGGAGAAGCATCAGCTATAATCAGCCATTTCTTTGTTTTCTGGATATTGCCCATCATTTTACTTTATCTTCCCTTAAAATTTTTTGCGGCACTCGGAATAGTCATCGCTCTTTTTTATATCTATGTTTTGGCAGGAGATATATTTCTGTCTGTATTTGGCCATGAAAAACTGGAAAAGAAAAGAGGAATGATTGATATCACCAATGTCCGCGAGATGAGAGAAGAAATCACTGGTGCACTTATCAAATACATAGGTGGAATCATAAGCTTTGCCACTATTTACAATGGACTCCAGCAAATTTTCCAAGGGAAGGCTTTTGTTATTTATCATCCTTCTCCATTTCCTTATTTCGACCTTCTCTATTTTAGCCTCGTAACCATCACAACTGTAGGTTATGGCGATATCGAACCTGCCATCTGGATTTCAAAAACATTTGTTATAATAGAAATACTATTTGGACTTGGATTTATTGTCCTTTTTCTTACGATACTCATATCACTTTATATTGATATTCAAAGGAAAAAAAATATGATTAATATATATATAAGAAAGGCTAAATGATGGTTCTATTTCGAAAAAAGAAAGAATCTCACGATTCGGACAGGATTGTTCAATTGACCATAATCCACGGAAATAACGATACAGGCGATATTCCCGGCAAAATTTTTAATCTGCGGTGCGGAAATAATCTTATAGGTAGAGACTCTCTTTGCGAAATCGTTCTAAACTCAGAGACTGTATCAAGAAGGCATGCCAATTTAAAAGTGAGTTACGACAAGGGAAAATTTACTGTTGTAGATCTTGGAAGTGCCAATGGGATCCTCATCAAACCTTCAACAATCATAAAAAACGAAAAGAAGCCTCTTAAATCTGGAGATGAAATCCAAATAGGAGAAATTCTCCTCAAGCTGTTGGCAATAGATCAAGATGAAACTCTTCGAACCATGACTGTAGACGTCAAGGATTTTATTAAAGAGATAGAAGAGGAAAATCAAAAAAAAAGAGAATAAGTATTCTTTAAAGGTCAAATTTATTCTGGCCTTCAACTACCACTTGAGAGTAATCTGCGACTTGGAGCAGAAGTTTGCTTATGCCTTGAAGGAGAGCCAGTCGATTTCGCCTGATTCTATTATCCTCAGTAATGACCAGAACATGGTCAAAAAAATTATCTATCGTCGATCTCATCCGAAAGATAAATCTCTGAGATCGCAAAAAATCTCCTCTTGAAATCAAAGGAAGAACATTCTTTCTTATTATAGAAAAAGTGGTATGAAGTTCCTTCTCTTCTTTTTCAAAAAAGAGTTCTGGGTTCATTCTATACAGAGGCTGATCGCGCAATATATTGTTTACTCTTTTAGCGATGAGGATCATTGGTTCGAAGTGAGAACTGTTTTTAAGACTATCCAGTGCCTTTAATCTGAGATAAGAATAATAAATGTTGTCTGCATCTGCTCCAAGCGCAGCCTTAATCAAGTCATAACGATATCCTTGTCTTTCATAAATATATTGGACGCGGCTTGAAAAAAAGTTAAGACAGTAATTTCTTATTTCATCTTTAGATTTTTTAAGCTGATCTCCGTAAACTTTCAGCACTTTATCCAAAAGGCGGGATAAAGAAAAGCTAAATTTTCTCTCCATGATGATTTTGCATACGCCATGAGCATTGCGACGCAAACCAAACGGATCTTTAGAACCTGTGACTTCTATTCCAATCCCTACCGCTCCGACTACAGAATCAAATTTATCAGCGATAGAAAGAATGGCCCCTGGTAATGTTAAAGGAGAGTCATCATCCAAGCTCAATGGCTGATAATGTTCATAAATAGCTTTCCAAACAGATGTTGAATAACCTTCTTCTTTGGTATAGAGTCCCCCTACCTTACCTTGAAGAGAAGGAAATTCCCTCACCATTTCCGTGAGCAAATCCACCTTCGACAATTCAGCTGCTTGAATAGCATCCTTTTTTATCTTTTTTTCATCAATTTTATCTGCTAAATAAGCCACTATTTTCTTTAATCTTTTGACTTTATCCTCATAAGTTCCAAGTTTTTCTTGAAAGATTATCCGATTTAAATCGCTCGCTCTCTCATTTAAAGATATCTTTAAATCTTGTTCCCAGAAAAATTTGGCATCTTCTAATCGGGCTTTGAGCACTCTCTCATTTCCCTTTCGGATGAGAGCTTTTGTATCCTTATAGCTATCAGCTACACCTAAAAAATATGGAAGCTGGCGTTTGCCTTTAACAACCGAAAAAAGACTTTGCCCTTCCTTCATAGCTGTGCTCAAAATTTCTATTGGCAAAGATAAATAATCTTTTGGAAAAGAGCCAAGAAAAACAAAAGGATATTCCACATCATAAATGAGTTTCTCCAAAAGCTGCTCGTCAGGAAAGAGCTGGGCTTCTAAAGTTTTGAGCTTTCTTTCAATCTGATGGAGGATCATTTTGCGTCTTTCTTTCTGCTCGACTACCACCTTATTCTTCATCAAAATCGTTTTGTACTCATAGTAAGAATTTACCTTGATTCTTTGTGGAGAATATATTTTGTGGCCAGTCGTGAAATCTGCAGCAGTTATCCCTCCTAAAGAAAAACAAAGAGCTTTTTCATTAAAAAGGCAGAGAATGTCTTTTATCGGACGTGAAAATTTTAGAATCTCTTCTCCCCATCTCATCATTTTCGGGAAGGAAAGAGAAAAGATGATTTGAGGGATCATCTCTAAAAGAATTTCTTGAGTCGGCTTCCCTTTTTCAATTTTACTTAATCCCACATATTCTCCCTTTTCAGTTTTGATCACATCAAGCTGATCAACGCTTATGCCTTGGGCTTTAGCAAAGCCTATAGCTGCATAAGAGGGCGTTCCATCCGGAGAAAAAGCCACAACTTTTGGCGGACCTATGACTTCTTTTTTTCTATCCTTCTGGCACGGAGCAAAATCTCCCAATACTATCAAACGACGACAGGTGCCATAGGTTTTGATTTGATTTATATCCACATTGGAAGCAGAAAGTTCTTGTTCAAATTTTTCTTCAAGTTGGAAAAGAGCAGATAAAACATGAGAAGCAGGCATCTCCTCAGTGTTGATTTCTAAGAGAAATTCCATCAGGATGATGTCTCCTTCTCTGTGTATTTTTCTGCGATCTGATTGACCAATCCTCTTATCTGGGCAATCATCTTGACTCTTTCTGTGACACTTATCGCACCTCTAGAATCCAAAAGATTAAAGAAATGGGAACACTTCAGGCACATGTCATAAGCTGGCAGAAGAAGATTTTTTTGGATGAGACTTTTGGCTTCTTTCAGATGCATAAGGAAAGATTCCTGGATCATCTTAATATTTGCTTGGTTGAAGTTGTAATCAGAAAACTCTCTTTCTTCCTGGAATCTCAAATCACTGTAAAGAACATCTTCAGACCAGCATAAATCATAAATATTATCTTTTCCCTCCAAAAACATCTCTAGTCTTTCGAGGCCGTAAGTTATCTCCACCGGCACCGGAAAAAGGTCTATTCCCCCTGCCTGTTGAAAATAAGTGAATTGAGTTATTTCCAAACCATCCAGCAAAACCTGCCATCCGACTCCCCAAGCGCCTATTGTAGGAGACTCCCAATCGTCCTCATCAAAACGGATATCATGATCTTGGAGCAAAATTCCCAAAGAAGCTAAGCTCTCCAGATAGGTTTGTTGAATATCAGGAGGAGAAGGCTTTATGATGACCTGGTACTGGAAATGTTTTTGGACACGGTGAGGATTTTCTCCGTATCTTCCATCGGTTGGCCTTCGCGATGGTTGGACATAAGCCACTTTCCACGGTCTTTTATCCAGAACTCTGAAAAAAGTATCCGGAGTCATGGTTCCTGCACCCACTTCAAGGTCATAAGGCTGGGCAAGGTAACAGCCTTGATTTGCCCAGAATTTCTGAAGATTCATGATCAGGTTTTGTATACTCATATTACTAATAAGACCAAGCAATTATTTTTATTTGCAAGCTTTAGAGCCTCCCTCTCTAGTCCATTTTAATATGGGTTGTCGGGCAGCTTTTGTCTCATCCATTCGTCTAACATAAGATACATGAGGAGCAGACTTTAATACTTCAGGATTTTCTTTTGATTCTTTCGCAATCTTGCGCATAGCATCGATGAAAAAATCAAGATCTCGCTTGCTTTCGGTCTCGGTCGGCTCAATCATCAACGCTCCATGGACAACCAATGGAAAAGACATGGTAGGTGGATGAAGACCATAATCGATAAGCCTTTTAGCGATATCAAGATTTGTCACCCCATATTTTTTTTGAAATTTATCCGAAAAAACACATTCATGGAGAGTAGAAGTCTTGTATTTCAGATAGTACTCATCCTCTAAGCTTTTTCTTATATAGTTAGAATTCAAAACAGCCATTTCTGAAATTTCTTTTAATCCCTTAGAGCCTAATGATAAAATATAAGCTAAAGTTTTGACAACAACCAGAAAATTTCCATAAAAACTTTGGACTCTTCCAATACTCTTCGGGCGGTCAAAATCGAGAAAATATTTTCCATCCCTCCATTCGATAATCGGCAAAGGAAGATAAGGCTCCAGCTGCCGATTGACCCCCACCGGACCAGATCCAGGGCCTCCACCGCCATGAGGGGTTGAAAAAGTCTTGTGCAGATTGAGATGAATGACGTCAACATCCATATCTCCTGGCCTGCAGATCCCAACTAAAGCATTCATGTTAGCCCCATCCATATAGAGAAAGCCTCCCTTAGAATGAACAATATCGGCAATTTTATTAATATCATCTTCGAATATTCCCAATGTGTTCGGGTTTGTAATCATCAAAGCAGCCACTTCTTCTGTCATCGTTCGGGAAAGATCACTCAAATCAACAGTTCCCTTCTCATTGGATTTAATTTCCTGTACTCGATAACCGCAGAGATGAGCACTGGAGGGATTGGTGCCGTGGGCTGAATCTGGAACGAGGACAGTCTTTCTCGGGTGTCCTCTCTCTTCATGATAGGCACGAATAAACATCATTCCGACTAACTCTCCCTGAGCTCCGGCTGACGGCTGAAGAGTAAAAGCATCCATTCCTGTTATCTCGGCAAGAAACCCTTCTGTTTTTTTAAGAATTTCAAGATTTCCCTGGACTAAATCCTGTGGAGCATAAGGATGAGCAAATGTAAATTCGGGAAGAGAAGCCATCTTTTCGTTTATCTTAGGATTGTATTTCATGGTGCATGAGCCCAAAGGATAAAAGCCTTCATCTACACAATAATTTGTCCGGGAAAGTCGAGTAAAATGTCTGACAATTTCGACTTCTGAAACTTGAGGGAAACCTTCTATCGCATCTCTTGTGGGAATATTTTTGAGAATCTCTTTATCTTGTGGAACATCCAGTTCAGGAAAAGAAAAGGCCCTTTTTCCTTCATCGCTTATTTCAAAGATTAGGGGCTCTCTTATCATCTATGCTTTCCTTTTTATCGGCCCGTTCGGGGAAAGGGCCCTACAGCATTCATTAATCTGTTATAATGGTTATTCGTTTTCCTCTATCATCGGTCCGATCGGGGATCGGATCCTACAATACCTCTTTTCTATCAACGACCCGTTCGGGGAATAGGCCATGCAATGTCTACCAGTCTGCTATTCATGTTATCTATTTTCTCTTCCATATTCGTCGATTAACTCTAACTTTATTCACTATTTAATTTAATATTCGCATTTATTTCAAGACGTCTTTCAAGTTTGAGGCCAGTCTATCAATTTCTTCTTTTTTAAACATTTCAGTCACGCAAAACAGAACACAATTTTGGAGTTCTGGATAATCTTTTTCTAAGCTCAATCCACCGATGATTCCTTTTTTCATAAGGATCTTTTTAACCTCAGTCCAGCCTTTTGAGAATTCAAGAACAAACTCGTTAAAAGAATTTCCATTGAATTTTCGCTTTATTCCTTTCACCTGGCTCAACTTTTTTAAGGCATAATGGGCTTTCTGAATGTTTTGCCAGGCTAACTCTTTTAGCCCATTCTTACCTAAAGTCTCTAAAAAAATTGTTGTTCTCAGGGCACACAAGGCCTGATTAGTGCAAATGTTTGAAGTAGCACGCTCTCTGCGTATATGCTGTTCTCTTGTTGATAAAGTGAGGACAAATCCTCTTTTTCCTTCGACATCCTCTGTTTGACCAACAATGCGACCCGGAAATTGGCGGATAAATTCCTCTAAACAGCCCATAAATCCCAAATAAGGGCCTCCAAAGCTGAGCGGAATGCCAAAAGATTGGCCTTCTCCGGTCACGATATCAGCCCCGAGATGGCCTGGAGCCTCCAGAAGACCTAAAGAAACAGGTTCAGCCACAACCACTATGGATAAAGCTTGATGGCTGTGTGCAAGATCTGAAATCTTTCTGATATTCTCTATAATCCCTAAGAAATTGGGAGACTGAAATACAACACCGGTCGTCTGCTCATCCAAATGCTTCTCTAAATCTTCAAAATCCACTTCTCCTCTGTCAGTATATCTGATCTCTTCAACCTTGATTCCTAAGTTTCTGGTATAAGTCTCAATGACTCTTCTGTATTGAGGGTGAAGGGTTCTTGCGACAAGAACCTTAGACTTTCCTCTCAGACGATCGGCCATCAAGACAGCCTCAGCAGCCCCAGAAGCGCCATCATACAGAGAAGCATTGACAACATCCATTCCTGTGAGCTGGCAGATTAGAGTCTGAAATTCAAAAATAATCTGGAGGGTTCCCTGGCTTACTTCAGGTTGATAAGGAGTGTAAGGGCTTATAAATTCTCCACGTGAACTTAGATAATCCACGATAGCAGGAATGAAATGGTTGTAGGCTCCTGCTCCTAAAAAAGAAAGGAACTCGGTATAGTTGTTCTTTTTTTCTATGCTTTCAAAATAATGAACCAACTCCGACTCTGTTAAAGAAGATGGGAGATTAAGTTCCCTGTTCAGCTTTAAATTTTCTGGAATACTCCGAAAAAGCTCTTCTGGAGAAGAGACCCCAACCTTTGCCAGCATTTCTTTTTTGTCTTTGTCGCTTAAAGGTATATAACTCATGTTTTAAAAGAGAGTTTTATTTAATTTTGATTCAGATAAATTAATCCTCGATTCCCTCAAGAAATTTTTCGTATTCAACCGCAGACATCAATTTTTGCAATTCCGATTCATCTTTTACTTTAAGACGGATAATCCAGCCCTTCCCGTGAGGATCCTCGTTAACAAGCTCTGGAGAATTATTCAATTCTTCGTTGGCTTCAAGAACTTCACCAGAGACAGGGGAATACAAATCGGAAACAGCCTTAACGGATTCAATAACTCCTAACGGTTGATGAAACTCTAATTGTGTTCCGATTTTGGGCAGTTCGACATAAACAACATCCCCGAGCTGTTTTTGAGCAAAATCTGTGATTCCTACTAATGCCTTTTCTCCTTCCACTTTTATCCATTCATGATCCTGGCTGTAATAAAAATCATCGGGATACATATCTGCCTCCACTTATGTTAAACAAATAATAAATTAATCTTAGAATATAAACCATGCAATAACAAATAACGTAGCGCCCGTTCCCCGAATGGGCCTTACATTTTATATTTACTGTTTACTTCTCGCTTCTTTTATAAAAAGGCGTCGGAACAACTCTGGCGCTTACCTTTCTATCTCTTATTCCTATCTTAAATTCTGTTCCCACCTCTGTAAAATCAATTGGGAGATAAGTCAAACCAATGCTCTTCTTCAGATAAGGAGAATAAGAACCTGAAGTGACTTCAGAGACCTTTTTGTTGTTTATAAACACAGGATAGTGAGATCGAGCTATCCCCGCTCCTACAATCTCGAACCCGACAATTTCCCTCTTGATCCCTTCTCCTTTCTGTGCGAGAAGAGCTTCCCTTCCTAAAAATTCTCCTTTTTTAAACTTCACAAGCCACCCTAACCCCGCTTCTAAAACAGTAGTGGTTTCGTTTATATCATTTCCATAAAGCATAAGCTTTGCTTCAAGACGAAGTGTGTCACGAGCCCCTAATCCAATAGGAATAAGGCCAACATCCTTTCCCTGTTCTAAAATAGCTTCCCAGATTTTTTCTGGACGAAGAGAAAGCGTGTAAATCTCGAAACCATCTTCTCCAGTATAACCTGTCTGGGAAATAAGAACTTCCTCCCCTTCCAACTTTCCCCAACTTGACCAAAAAGGTTTCATCTCTTCCAGATTAATTTCAGTTAGAGGCTGAAGAATTTTTAAAGCATTGGGTCCTTGAAGAGCAATTTGAGTATAGTCATCGCTTTTGTTTTTTACCATCACCTCAAATCCCTGTTTATGACTGAGAATCCATTCATAGTCTTTATTTGAATTAGCAGCATTGACCACTAAAAGATATTCCTCAGGACTCAAACAATAGACAAGAAGGTCATCGATAAAAGTTCCTTTGGGAGTAGTCAGGGCTGAGTATTGGGCTTTGTTCGGAGACAGCCGTGCCGCATCATTGGGAGTTAGAAACTGAACAAAATCAATAGCCTGCTTACCTGAAATAAGGATTTCTCCCATATGACTCACATCAAAAAGCCCGGCCTTTGTCCGCACAGCTAAGTGTTCTTTAATTATTCCAGAAAACTCGACCGGCATCTCCCAGCCAAAAAATTCAATCATTTTAGCTCCGAGATTTTTGTGGGAGGTATTAAGGCGAGTCTTTTTCATTTTATTACTTCTTCTTTGAAAATAATTTACTATCATATAATTTTCGTTGATGCAAGAGAAATCAGACTTTGAAAAGTTTGACCCTGACACTTGTTCATAATTGGAAATTTGTTATAATTAAAAACCGATCATGATTAAATTCAAAACTTTGCTTAAAAAAGAGCTTTTCGAACAATTAAAAGGAAAGTATCCTCTTAAACTTTCAGAATTAGAAATCAACTACACCCCCCAGCTTAAAATGGGAGATTTAGCTCTGGCTTTTCCATTCCAGCTGGCAAAAAAAACAAATGCTCAACCCCGTCAGATGGCTGAGGAAATAATCTCCCAACTTTCCCCTATAGAAGGCATAGAAAAGATAGAAGTTGCCGGGGCAGGATATATCAATCTTTTTTTAGATAGAAAAAAATTTTTCTCCCGCAAGCTCCGATCGATCGACTCTCCTTCTCTCTCCCCTGAAGAAGATAAAATCATAATCGAGCACACGAATATCAATCCCAATAAAGCCGCTCATATCGGACATTTAAGGAATGCTTGTCTTGGAGACACCCTCTGCCGCTGTCAAAAATACAAAGGAGAAAAAGTCGAAATTCAGAACTACATCGATGATACAGGTGTTCAGGTTGTGGATATTATCTTTGGGCTGATGGAGATGGAAAAAAAGAGTCTATCAGATATTAAAAAAATCGAAGGGAAATTCGATTATTACTGTTGGGATCTCTATACTCGCGCATCCGCTTACTTAGATACTCATCCCGAAGCCCAGAAAAGAAGAGCCGAAATGCTCAAAAAGATCGAGGACGGGAAAAATCCTGAATTAGAGATTGCAAATTATGTTTCTCGCCGAATCCTCAAAGCACATCTAAGCACCATGCGCAGGATCGATGTCAATTATGACATTCTTCCTTGTGAAAGCAGTATTCTTGCCCTTAAGTTTTGGGAAAAGGCCTTTTCCCTTCTCAAAGACAAAAAAGCTATTTACCTCGTAAACGAGGGCGTCAATAAAGGATGTTGGGTGATGAGGCTCGAAAGCGATGAAGAAAAGGAAAAAATCCTTGTCCGCTCTGATGGAACAGTAACCTATGTCGGAAAAGATATCGCATACCAGCTCTGGAAATTCGGCCTTTTGGGAAAAGATTTTTATTATGAACCTTTTCTAAAAGACAACGGTAAAACAATCTGGATAACCTCCTCAACGTCAAAACCCGATTCTCCATCATTCGGGAAAGGAAGTTTGGTTTATAATGTCATTGACATCCGGCAATCCTACCTCCAAAAAATCGTTGTCCAGGGGCTAAAATCTCTTAAATATTTTGATCAAGCAAAAAAATCCATACATTTCTCCTATGAAATGGTTGCTCTCTCTCCCAAAAGTATAAAAGAGCTCAATCTGAAAGTTTCAGACGAGGACAAAGAAAGGGCATTTCTTGAAGTTTCCGGAAGGAAAGGATTAGGAATCAAAGCCGATGATTTGATCGACAGGCTCGAGGAAAAGGCATTGGCTGAAGTGGAAAAAAGAAATCCAGAGCTTTCTTCTAAGCAAAAAACCGAAATCGCCTGGAAAATTGCCTGTGGAGCACTTCGTTATTTCATGCTCAAGTTC
>JAUWYH010000025.1 GCA_030615975.1 Candidatus Aminicenantota bacterium | reverse complement strand
ACTCTTATCTTGGACTCTGTATCAGGAACCCTTTTGACAAAAACATAGATATTCAATCGAACCTCCTATTATATTTGTCTCACCTTGTTCGATAAAGCGAGTCAAAACAAGCCTCTGGGTTATGGCTAATCTCACAGAAGATACCCTTCCTGAGATATCTTTATCTTCATTGACCATCAATAAATGCGAGAAAAGATTATTTTTTATCTATTCGATTTTAGGACAAAATTATTTTATTTGAAAAAGATGACCCGATGATATGTTTCTATCGACTTCTGTTTCTTCATTCTCTTTAAATAAAAAATCATTCCTCGAATCTTTTGAAAAGAAGGACTCCGTTTGTTCCGCCAAATCCAAAAGAGCTGCTCAGAGCATAATGGATTTCTGCCGGACGGGCTTTATTTGGAACATAATCCAGGTCACACTCGGGATCAGGATTTTCATAATTGATTGTCGGTGGCATGATCTGATTTTCAAGACATAGGGCTGTAATCCCGGCTTCTACACCTCCTGCTGCCCCCAAAAGATGTCCCATCATCGACTTAGTCGAATTTATGCCTATCTTGGAGGCATGGGTGCCGAATAATCTTTTGATGGCCAATGTTTCGATTTTGTCATTAAAAGGGGTCGAGGTTCCATGAGCATTTATATAATGAATACTTTCAGGATTAACTCCCGCATCTTCAACGGCTCTTTTCATTGCCAAATATGCTCCCTCCCCGTCCAGACATGGAGCAGTGACATGGTAGGCATCTCCGCTCATGCCATAGCCGACAATCTCTGCATATATTCTGGCTCCTCGTTTCAAAGCTCCGCCCAGCTCTTCGAGTATCAGAACTCCAGCTCCCTCCGCCATAACGAATCCATCCCGATGGGCATCAAAAGGACGTGAGGCTTTTTGGGGTTCATCGTTCCTTAGAGAAAGAGCCCGCATAGCACAAAATCCCGCAAGCGCTAGAGGAGTGATTGGGGCCTCAGATCCTCCCGTAATCATTATATCGGCATCGCCTCTGGCAATAATCCGAAAAGAATCGCCGACCGCATGCGTTCCAGTAGTGCAGGCGGTGGCAGTAGCTGAATTCGGACCTTTTGCTTTATATTTTATGGATATTTGACCTGAAGCTTCGTTAATAATGGTAGAGACTAAAAAAAAGGGGGAGACTCGACTGGGCCCTTTCTCAAGCAGTTTTTTATGATTATCTTCAAGGGAACCAATCCCTCCAATTCCTGAGCCAACATAGACTCCACACCTATCTCCCTCCAAAGCATCGAGCCGAATCCCAGAATCTTCAACAGCCAGCTGGGCTGCAACCACAGCATACTGGATGAAAAAGTCCATCTTCCGCGCTTCTTTTTTCTCGATGAATTCGATAGGATCAAAACTTTTCACTTCCCCTGCGATTTTAGAAGAATAATCAGAGACATCAAATTTGGTAATAAGCCTTATACCACTCTCCCCTCCCATAAGGGCCTCCCAATTTGTTTTAACCCCTATTCCTAAAGGAGAAACAGGACCTATCCCTGTCACAACCACTCTTCTCGGAGACAACACTCTTGGCGAAGAGAGGGATTTTTTCATCAGGAACTTTTGATGTCTTATTTATTTGCTTTATCGGAAAAACAGGCCGAAATGTAATCAATAGCCTTCCCGACAGTGGTTAATTTTTCCGCTTCTTCATCAGGAATATCCATATTGAATTCATCTTCCAAAGCCATAACCAACTCAACTGTATCCAGGGAGTCTGCACCCAAATCATCTATAAAAGACGCTTCTTCAGTGACTTGGTCTTCGCTTATGCTCAGCTTATCGGCTACAATAGCTTTTACCTTCTTCAGTAGTTCTTCTCTTTCCATGTTTTTCCTCCTCTTTGCTTAGATTTTTCTTAAAAATATAGAATGAAAGCTACATAAATATTCCGCCGTTTATGTTTATCACTTGACCTGTTATATACGAAGCCTCATCAGAAAGAAGATATTTCACAACGTGAGCGACTTCATCAGGTGTAGCGAACCTTTTCATTGGAATAAGCTCCAGGAAGGTTTTTTGGATTGCCTCAGGAAGATTCTCGGTCATAGAGGTGGTCACATAACCAGGAGCAACAGCGTTGACGGTGATCCCACGGGAAGCCACTTCCCTGGCTAATGATTTAGTCAAGCCAATAACTCCTGCCTTTGAGGCAGAATAATTGGTCTGGCCTGCATTTCCCATCAGCCCCACGACAGAAGAAATATTTATGATGCGGCCATAACGATTAGCGATCATATTCCTTATCACCGCTCTAGAGAAATTGAAAACGCCTTTTAGGTTGACGGCTAAAACAGCATCCCACTCTTCCTCTCTCATCCGCATTAGCAGATTATCCCTTGTTATTCCGGCATTGTTGACAAGATGGTCGACCTTCTGGCGCCCTTTCAAAACGGTCTCTACGACTGAAGTGACCTCTTCCATTCGAGAAACATCTGCACAATAAGGGGAAGCATTCCCGTTTTCCCCTTTAATTCTCTGAGCAACTTCTTCTAATTTGTCCTTTTGGATATCAACCAGAATAACTTCCGCTCCTTCCCTGGCAAGCACCCTGGCTATAGCCTCACCAATCCCTTGCGAAGCTCCAGTAACAATTGAAATTCTCTCAGAAAATAACATTTTAAATCTTCATTTCATCAAGCCCATGTGAAAAGCGAACTATTTCATTTTGAATCTTTTCCTGAACCTTGCTCTTCACAAAAGTTCTGGCTAATCTTACAGCGTTCTTTACTGCATTAGGGCTGGAGCGCCCATGGCCGATGATACAAACGCCTCTCAATCCGAGGAGATGAGCGCCTCCATACTCAGAATAGTCAACTTTCTTATAAAGCCTTTTTAAGTTCCTTTTCATCAAAAAAAAGCCAATCTTAGAGAATATGTTTTTCATGACTTCATTGCGAGCTATATTAAAAAATGTCTCAATCACTCCTTCGCTAACCTTTAAAGCCACATTCCCCGTAAATCCATCACAGACGATGATGTCTGCCTTACCAGAATAGATATCTTTTCCTTCTACATTGCCAATGAAATTCAGAGGAGCTACCTGAAGCCATTCAAAGGTTTCTCTGGTAAGGTCGTTGCCTTTTGTCTCCTCTTCTCCTATGCTCATCAGTCCGATACGAGGATTCTCTAAACCTAAAATATTCTCCATAAAAATTTGGCCCATAATCGCAAACTGCTCTAAATGATGGGGACGACAATCAACATTAGCTCCTACATCGATGAGGAGGGTCATCCCTTTCAACGTTGGAACAAGAAGGGCCAAGGCTGGCTTATCAACTCCATTCAGATTTCCTAAAACTTTTCTCGAGATGTAAACGACTGCAGCTGTGTTTCCGGTGCTCACAAAAGCCTCTGCCTGGCCGTCTTTTACCAATTGAGTTCCGATTCGAATGGAGGACATCCTTTTCTTTCTAAAAGAAAAGATCCCTTCGCCCATACCAATGGCTTCAGAGGCATTAACGATAGTGATTCTTGCCTTGGAAGGGGAGACTCTCTCAAACTCTCTCTTGATAAGTTCTTCTACACCGACAAGGAGGATTTCAATCTGATACTCATGAGATGCTCTAACGGCTCCTTCCACTATGCCCCTGGGCCCAAAATCTCCTCCCATCGCGTCAACAGCGATCTTCATGTAACCCTCTCATATTCTTACTCTTCGGCTCCTTCAATAACAGGCCTCCCTTTATAATATCCACACTCTGGGCAAACACGGTGCGGTAGCTTTGGATTCCCGCAGTTGGAACATAAAGACAAGGGGGGGACACAAAGGGCATCATGTGCCCTCTTTTTCATCTTTCTTGAATGAGAATGCCTTCTTTTTGGGTTCGCCATTTATCTTTTATCTTTTATGAACATCTTGAGTTTCTCGAGGCGAGGATCAGAATCGTTCCTCACACAAGAACACTCGCCATTCTTTATGATTTTCCCACAAACAGGACATATACCCTGACAATCTTCAGAACATAAAGGTTTGATTGGAAATGTCAGATTTAATTGTTCCAAAATCACCTCGTTAAGGTCTATCTTGCGGCTGTAATAAAATAATTTATTTATATCTTCGCTATCCAGCTCCTCCTTAGCCACATCGAACTCTACAGGAAAGCAGACAAGGTCAAAACTGGAATCTATCGGAAATTCAAAGGGAACAAGGCAACGGCTACAAGTAAAGCTAAGGCGTGTCTTGATCTTCCCCTTTATTCCAATCTCTTCACCAACTTTTTTTAAGGTGAGTTCAGCATGAGCCGGTTCAAGAAACACAGCGTTTTCCTCGATTAGATCAACACTAAGGAATTCAAAGTCTTTGCGGATTTTTAACCCTTTTCTGGGTAATCTATCGATATCTATGATCATTTTATCTCTTTATCTCCCGAGTAAGTCATCCTATTATACCATCTTACCTTGCTTTGTCAATAATATCAGAGACTCTATAAGGCCTGCGTCAAAGTCGCAAATTTCCCGTTTTCTTTTTCTTATTTTGAGGAAAATATGCGAATTTTGGGATAAAAATATACCTGATCTTTCAAAAAGTGAAGAAAAATCGCAAAATTTTAGTACATAGAAAAACAATGACGCGGCCCTGGAGACTCTATGAAAAGTGCGGTATAACGAAGCGTAGTCAGAATTTGATAAGTATTATAATTATATAGAAAAAAAGCTTGAATCCATTGTCACTTCTTTACAACACTATTTTTCATAGGTCCCCTGAAGACTTGATAAATCAACAGTTATTAGTATAATAATTTAAAGAAAGAAGAGGCGTTTGAATGAGCGGCTTGAATACGGAAATAGAACACAAAGGAACTTCACTCTACATTCAGACCCAAGATAAGGGATTTAAGGCTCAGTATGTTGAAACTCTTGTTTATACCACTGGAAAACTCCTCGTCTCCCGTAAAACTTCCTACACCCCATATCTTGACAGCCCTGATCTTGGAGAAAAAATCACGGAAATTATAAAAGAACAACACAAGAAAATTCTTCATGAAATATCGAAAGGTAAATTTGATCATTTCTTGACCTCAGAGAAAAAACCAGAATCCTCTTAAAAAGATTTCCTAGCGTGGAGAAAAGGCAAAAGCCAAGAAATACATTTGTTTCTTGCCTAAAAAAATCGTCTGAAAGCTTCTTAATGGGTGAAAAAAAACTTTTTCTCATCGACGGCAATTCTCTTCTCTACCGCTCCTACTATGCTATCAAACGTCTTTCTACCTCTAAAGGCTTCCCAACCAATGCCATCTATGGTTTCCTCGCCATGCTCAGAAAGCTCAAAGAAAAGGAAAAACCACTCTACCTTGGAATTGTTTTTGATGCGAAAGGGCCGACCATCCGTCATGAAGCTTTCAAAGAATATAAAGCTCACCGTAAACCCATGCCAGAGGATTTAGTCGTCCAAATTCCAATTTTAAAAAAAATCATCAAAACCCTGAGTATTCCATTTTTTGAAATTGAAAATTACGAAGCGGATGATGTCCTTGGAAGCCTTGCTCGCCATGCCTCAGCTCAAAACATCCATTCGGTTATCGTTACCCACGATAAAGACCTTCTGCAGCTTGTTGATGGGCTAACTACTGTCTACAATCCTATAAAAGAAATATACCTGGATGAAAAAAAGGTGAAGGAACATTTCGGCGTCACCCCCAGCCAGGTGATAGATGTACTTGCTCTATGGGGCGACGTCACTGATAACATCCCTGGAGTTCCCGGAATCGGAGAAAAAACTTCAAAAACTCTCATCAGCGAATTTGGTTCGCTCGAAAATCTACTCAAAGACCTTTCTCGAATTAAAAATGAGCGCCTGCGTGAAAAAATCGAACAGAATCTTGATAAGCTTCGACTGAGCCAGCAATTGGTAACAATCGAAAAAGGCCTTTATTTAAAATTCAACCTGGAAGACTTCACTTTCTCCGAACCCAACCTGAAAGAACTCATCCCTCTCTTCCAGGAATTAGAATTTTCTTCCCTTTTATCAGAATACTTGACGGATAAGGACAAGATTAAAAAAAAATACACTATCATCTTGAAAGAAGAAAAACTCCGCCATCTTATTTCGGAGATAAAGAAGGCAAGATCTGTCTCCCTCGACACAGAAACAGACAGCCCTTTCCCCTCAAGAGCTAGTTTAGTGGGCCTTTCATTTTCTACAAAATCTCATCATGCTTTCTATCTTCCTCTTCGACATGATTATAAAGAGGCTACCCCACAAATTCAAAAAGAGAAGGCTTTCGCTCTTCTCAAAGATGTTCTCACCGATCCTCGAATAAAGAAAATCGGACAGAACATTAAGTATGATTATATTGTGCTAAAAAGAGAAGGAATTACTGTTAACGGAATGGATTTTGACACTATGATTCTTTCCTACCTTTTAGAACCAAACTGGGGTAAGCACAACTTGAACAAGCTTGCCTTAGCCTATCTTCAGGTCAAAACCATTCCCTACAGCGAGATTGTGGGCAAAGGAAAAAACGAGGTAACCATAAATGCCGTCGATATCAAGAAGGTGGCTCCTTATGCGTGTCAGGATGCTGATTTGGCTCTTCAACTCAGCTCCTTTCTCTGGCCGAAGGTTAAAGAAAAAAAACTGGATAAACTCTACCAGGAAATTGAGCTTCCTCTTATCGAAGTCCTGGCTGATATGGAGATGTGGGGGATTAAAATTGACACTGATGCCCTAAAAAACCTCTCATCCGAGCTTCAGTTTGATCTTGATCGCCTAAAGAAAAAAATATATGAAATCTGCGGTGAAGAATTTAACCTGAACTCCCCTCAACAGCTTGGCCATATTCTTTTCGATAAAATGAATCTTCCTCCCTCAAGGAGAACAAAGATAACCAGGGGATATTCTACAAGTTTCGCCATTCTCCAGGATCTGGCAATAAAATATCCTATTGCCAAATATGCGCTGGAATACAGGCAGCTTGCCAAACTGAAATCAACTTATGCCGACTCCCTCCCCCTTCTTCTTAACCCTGAAACAGGAAGAATCCACACTTCCTATAACCAAACAGTAACCGCAACCGGAAGGCTTTCGAGCAGTGACCCGAATCTCCAGAACATTCCGGTAAGAGGCGAATTAGGGCGAAGATTCCGACAAGCCTTCATTCCAGAGGAAAATCATCTTTTTCTTTCTGCAGACTACTCCCAAATAGAGCTCAGAGTCCTTGCCCATCTTTCTGAAGATCCCTCCTTAATGGATACATTTCTCAAAGACCGCGATATTCACCAGAAAACAGCCTCTCGAGTCTTCGGAGACTCTTCCTCTATTTCGAAAGAAGAACAGCGGCGAAGAGCTAAAATCATCAATTTCAGTATTATTTATGGAGCTTCTGCCTTTTCCTTGGCAAAGGAAATTGAAACGTCTATTTCTGAAGCCCAGAAATTTATCAATCTCTACTATGAAAAATATCCCAAAGTGGAAGAGTTCCTGGAAAAGAGAGTAAAAGAGGCCCAAGAAAAGGGTTATTCAGAGACCCTTTTCGGAAGAAAACGACAGGTGCCTGAACTGCAGCATAAAGATAAATTGACTCAACAGGCTGGCCGTCGTATCGCCCTGAACACTCCGATTCAAGGAACTGCGGCTGATCTAATGAAAAAGGCGATGATTGACATCTGGCGTGAAATCAAAAGCAGAGGCCTAAAATCCAAGATGATTCTTCAGGTTCATGATGAGCTTGTCTTTGAGGTTCCGGATAAAGAAAGAGACGAAATGGAAGGCCTTGTTCAGGAAAGGCTGGAGCGCGTCTTCCCCCTAAAGGTCCCGTTAAAAGTCCATCTTGGCTGGGGAATAAACTGGGCCGAGGCGAAATGAAAAAAGAGGACAGGCAACTTTTTTTGATATAAAAATTAAAAGTGAAAGGTAAATTATCAAGCTGAGATGCTAACGAAAAATAACCCTCTAAATAGTACGAAAAATTGGAGGCATATCCCAGCAAATACTCGGAAACAGAACCAATTAAAGTTTTTGAGCGTCTACCACAGCAATAGCTGCCAGATTAACAATGTCGTCTACTGAAGCTCCTCTTTGCAATACATGGACTGGTTTATTCATTCCCATGAGGATAGGGCCAACTGCTTTTGCACCACTCAGTCTCTCTATTAACTTATAGGCAATATTTCCCGATTGGAGATCAGGGAAAATCAAAACATTCGCTTTTTCCTTCAATCTGCTGAAGGGATAAGTTGAGTTCAATATCTCGGGGACAACGGCTGTATCAGCCTGCATCTCCCCGTCAATAATTAAATCGGGCATCTTCTGCTTTACGATTTCCACTGCTTTCTTCACTTTTTCTGACAGCGGATGACGGGTACTGCCAAAATTGGAGAAGGAAAGCATAGCCACTTTTGGTTCCACGCCGAATCGGCGCGCAGTTTCAGCTGCGTTGATTGCAATTTCTGCCAGATCTTCAGAGTCAGGCTCAATATTGACGGTTGCATCAGCAAAAAACATGATGTCGTCTTTAAAAATCATCATGTACAGACCAGAAACTACGTTTAATTCTGGTTTTATTTTAACAACCTGTAAAGCAGGCCGAATCGTTTCTGGATAGTGCATGTTTAAACCCGAAACCAGACAATCGGCATCTCCCATGTGAACCATCAATGAGCCAAAGTAGTTAGGATTTTTCAAGGTTTCTTCAGCTTCCACCCTTGTTATTCCCTTTCTCTGTCTCATCTGGAAAAATGCCTCCATATATTCATCGAATCCTGGATATTTTGCAGGCTCAATAATCTCAATGTTATCGAGAATTTCTAAACTGAGTTCCTTTACTTTCTGAGTAATGACATCTTTTTTTCCTAATAGGATAGGCTTGGCAATTCCTTCGTCGATGATAGCCTGGCAGGCACGGAGAATCTTTTCCTCATTTCCTTCAGGAAAGACAATTCTCTTTGGGCTGGTTTTTGCTTTGTTGATGAAAATCCGCATCATTTCTTTTTGCTTCCCTAAGCGCGCTTCTAACTGATGTTTATATTCTTCGATATCAATCTGTTTTCGAGCGACTCCAGTCTCCATGGCTGCTTTGGCTACAGCTGAGGCTTCCCAGATGAGCACTCTAGGGTCAAAAGGCTTTGGAATAATGTAATCTGGTCCAAATATTATCTTTTGATTTCCATATGCCTGGATCACCGAATCAGGCACATCTTCCTTGGCTAAATCGGCCAAAGCATGGGAAGCTGCGATTTTCATTTCCATATTAATTGCAGATGCTCTCACGTCAAGAGCTCCCCTGAAGATAAAAGGAAAGCCGAGTACATTATTTATTTGATTGGGATAATCCGAGCGGCCCGTCGCCATTATAAGGTCTTTTCTCACGCTGGTCGCATCTTCGTATTTTATCTCAGGGTCAGGGTTAGCCATAGCAAATACTATTGGCCGTTCATTCATGGAGGCTATCATTTCTTTTGTCACCACATCTGCCACAGAAACCCCCACAAATACATCAGCTCCCTTCATAGCGTCAGCAAGAATTCTCAGCTTGGTTTCCTGAGCATATTTTTCCTTATAGGGATTCATGCCCTTCTCTCTTCCTTTGTATATCACACCTTTAGAGTCGCACATGATGATGTTTTTATGCTTAACTCCCAATTCAACATACAAATTAGCGACTGCGATCCCAGAAGCTCCAGCTCCATTAATCACAATTCTCACATTGTCTATCTGCTTTTTCTGAAGTTCAAGTGCATTGAGGAGCCCGGCTCCAGAGATAATCGCTGTTCCATGCTGATCGTCGTGGAAAACAGGGATGTTTAATTCCTTTATCAAGGTCTCTTCAATTTTGAAGCATTCGGGTGCTTTAATATCTTCTAAGTTAATTCCTCCAAATGTCGGCTCCAGAAGCTTCACCACTTTAATCACTTCATCAGGATCCTCAGAGTTCACTTCAATATCGAAAACATCAATATCTGCGAATCTTTTGAAGAGGACTCCCTTCCCTTCCATCACAGGTTTTCCAGCCAGAGCACCTATATTCCCTAGGCCGAGCACAGCAGTACCGTTAGAGATCACTGCCACCAAATTCCCTTTCGCAGTATAGATGTAAGCCTCCTCAGGAGATTTTTCAATTTCGCGGCAGGGCTCAGCCACTCCAGGAGTATAAGCTAAGGATAGGTCCCTTTGAGTAAAACAAGGTTTTGTAGAGCAAACCTCTATTTTACCTTTTCGTCCTCTAGAATGATATTCTAACGCTTCTTCTTTTCTTATGGCCATTATTATTTCCTCACTTTTTGAAATTTTATGAATTATATTTTATTACGACTCCAGAATAACTTCAAACATTAAATGACGAAAAATTATCAGTGAATTTAAAAAAGAGTTAAGATATCCTTAAATTGGGAATTTCTAAATAGTCGTCAGGCACTTGTCAGGATTTTTTTTTACAAGCATAGCTTAAAAAACTTGAGATTGAATCTTAGGTTGATTATTATGTGTGGGATCTCCGAATCGCACGAATTGCGGCAGCCTTGGACAGATTTGGAATAGAAAGCGCTCTTAGGGTTGCGTGATGAGCGCATTCAAGAAAAAGTAAATTCATATCAAAGCGAAGTGAAAGAAGCCTTAGACAATGATGATCAGGAGGTGCAAAGTGGGTAGTGTAAAAGACCTTAATATTTTAAAAAGAGCAACGCTTGAAAACCCTGGGCAAGCAAGGTTCTTCTTCTCTAACAGGTACTCAGTGTTCGACTGGGGAGAAATGCCCGATCATATTTCTTTTAAAGGAGCGTCCATCGCACTCCTTGGTGCCCATTTTTTTGAAAAACTTGAAGGAAGAGGTATTCCTACCCATTACATAGGACTGGTAGAGGAAGAGAAGGCTAAAAAACTCTCTGAGATTAAGAAGCCCACATCCACGATGGAAATCAAATTGTTACGCGTAATAAATCCAGAATTTAAAGACGATCAATACGACTATTCAATATACCAAAAAGAAAAAGGAAATTTCTTAATACCTCTTGAAGTGATTTACAGGAATTATTTGCCTCCCGGGAGTAGTGTTTTTAAACGCCTGAAAGATGGAGAGATAAAGCCCCAGGATTTGGGCTTGGATAGTGAGCCTCGTCCCAACCAGGAATTGGATGCACCAATCTTGGATGTTTCCACCAAACTGGAGATAACGGATAGGTACTTAACCTGGGTGGAAGCCCAACAAATCTCGGGTTTAAATGATGAGGAAATAATCGAATTAAAAAACCTCACAAACACAGTCAATGATCTTATAACCGATGAATTTTCAAAGATAGGACTGGTAAATGAAGACGGAAAGATAGAAGTCGGCTTTGACCGCGAACGCCGTTTGATGCTGGTTGATGTCCTGGGCACATTGGATGAGTGCCGTTTTACATTCGATGGATTGCCTGTAAGCAAGGAAATAGCACGAGTATACTACCGCAACACGGCATGGTATCAGGCAGTTGAGGAAGCAAAGAATAAGGATAGGCAGCGCTGGAAAGAGATATGCAGGTTAACTCCAGAACCTTTACCTCCTCGATTGAAACTGTTAATTTCTCAGATTTATTGTGCCTGTACCAATGAAATTACCGAAAAAGAATGGTTCAAAGATGTGCCTTCTTTGAAAGAAATTCTAAAAGAAATCAGGAATTTCTTATAAAAAAGAAGAGGATTCATGCCAAAAAAAACAAACGAGTGCTAATAGATGGTTCGCGGATTATGATTGAATCTTGCGTGAACGCTGGTGCTAAAGTTTTTGTGAGTTATCCCGTGACGCCGACAAATTACTTGTATCATTTTGTAAAATTCTTTTCGTTTTCTTTTTGTTTTTAAAAGTTGGAATCTTAGCTATAATAGGAGAATTAGTTATTCTGCTGGCTTCTTTAATAAAGGAACAATTATTTGTCCGTAAAAAAGAGAGGTGCAATGAGACAGAAAAATGATTATCAT
>JAUWYH010000190.1 GCA_030615975.1 Candidatus Aminicenantota bacterium | reverse complement strand
CCGAGGAATTTAGGAATTGGGATTGCTAAAGTTCAATTTAAGGATAAGATTGGAGAAGAAGGCATTGGGTTTTATGAATGTGAGGATATAGAAAGATTTCCATTTAGATGGAAGTAGTCGGGAATTACCTGGACTCTTCTTTATTTTTTTGACAGAACATTATTTATGTCTATATAATTAGTTATAAGAAAAGACTAATTAGGAGGACAGATGAAAGGTACAACTGTTAGTATTACAGAAGGAAAGAAGGGGTTTAGCCGCTTGATACAGGACGCTCTCGAAAAGAAAGAAGAAGTTATTGTGACAAAGAGAGGAAGACCTGTAGCGGTGATTGTTCCTTATGAGGAATATAAACACTCTAAGCGAGTAGAAGGGTATAGAAAGATTATGGAAGCAAGAAAAGCATTCTTGAAAGCAGGCGTTTTGGCAGAAGAGATTTTCAAAGAATCAAGAAAACAATTGGAGAAAAAAACTTGAAACAAGCAGTTATAGACGCAAGTGTAGTTCTGAAATGGTACCTCGCTGATGAAGAATACAGTCAAAAAGCTATAGGTTTACTGGATAAATATTTATCAAATGAGCTAGATTTTGTTGCACCATCTTTATTAGAATTTGAAGTTATTAATGGTTTAATAATAGCTCAAAAAAGAGGAAGAATAAAGGAAGAAAAAATACTCACTGCTATAGATGGATTTGAGAGCTTAGAGATTAAACTTAGAAATCTTTATTTTTATTATCCCAAGGTCTTGTATTATTGTAAAGTTTATGATCGATCTGCCTATGATGCAAGTTATTTAGCTATAGCGGATAAGGAGAGAGTATCTTTAGTCACTGCAGATGAAGGATTATATAATGTTGTCAAAAAAGATCTAAAGTGGGTAAAGTGGCTAGGAGATGTCTAATAAAGTCTCTACTTCCCTTTAAAATAATTTTCTTTTTAACAAATTCGGGGAAGGAGTTCTGAGGTTAGAGACTCGAGGAGCCTTAGACCTCCAGAGAGGGTAGAGAGAAGAAGTTCTCCTGGCTTTCCGACTTTATCTTCTATCTGTCCTATGATTTCTGCTTTTTTGCCCAGCTTGTCCTTTCTTATCTCTTCAAGTATGCCTTCTCCCTTTTTTTCAGGAACCACAATCACAGCTCTCCCTTCACAGGCCAGATAAAGGGGATCGATTCCAAGAAGTTCACTCGCTCCTCTCACTGCCCGAGATAGAGGTATTTTCTCCTCTTCGATGAGGAGCGAGAAAGGAGTTTTCTCGACAAGTTCAGAGAGTACGGTGGCTAACCCGCCGCGTGTGATATCTCTCATCCAAAGAACTCCTTTCTTCCAGAGAGGAAGAAGAAAATTCAAAGGGGCGCAGTCACTTTTGACTTTTGCTTCCAGGCCAAAATCCTCTCTGGCTAGCATCACTGCAATGCTGTGTTCTCCCAGAGTTCCGGTAAGGATGATTTTATCTCTAGGCCGGATTTTATGGATAGCTGGCTTGGCTATGATTCTACCTACACCTGAAGTGTTGATGTAGATTTTATCGCCTTGTCCGCGCCTGACCACTTTTGTGTCTCCTGTTATAATCTCAACAGCCGCCTTTATGGCAGATTTTTTTAGAGATTTGAGTATCTTTTCCAGGTCTTCCCACGCTAACCCTTCTTCTAAAATAAGAGAGAGCGATATGTATTTGGGTAAGGCTCCTGAGACGACAAGGTCATTGACTGTACCGTTGATGGAAAGGGTTCCGATGTCACCTCCGGGAAAAAATATGGGATCGACCACATAGCTATCAGTAGTGAAAGCGATTTGCTGGGGAAGATGGGCTGAATCTGCAAGCTCTTCCAGAAAAGGATTTTTAAAGGTTTTGACAATATGCTGAGCGATAAAATCTCTCATCAACTTACCGCCACTACCAAGTTCCAAGCTGACTTTTTTCATAGTTATCACCCTGCCATATCAAATTAGAAAATTTGGCTTTATCCCAAAGGTACTTGAAAAATTGTCATTGCGGGCATCGGGCCCTGCTAGCGTTTATCGGCTTTCTCGTTCCTATCATATTTATAATGAGCCATACATGCTCCTTCAAAAGAGACCATACAAGGGCCATAAGGGGATTCAGGATTACATTTTTTGGCAAATAGAGGACATTGGGGGGGAGAAATTTTGCCTCGCAAGACCTCTCCGCATCGACACCCGGGAAGATCCCCAGCTCCCACTTTAATTCTCAGGTTGTATTTCACTTCTGCATCGTAGGCTGAATATTTTTTTTTGAGTTTTAGGCCGCTTTGCGGTATAAGACCCAGACCGCGCCAGTAGGCATCCTTAACTTCCAAAATATCTTCAATCACCTTTTGAGCATACGGATTCCCTGAGGGCCTAACGACTCGAGTGTATTCGTTGGAGACCATGGCTTTTCCTTCTTTAATCTGGTCTAAAATAGATAAAATAGCAAGAAGGATATCGCCGGGTTCAAAGCCTGTAATGGCTCCAGGAATGCCGAATTCTTCGGCAATAAATTTATAAGGTTTTTCTCCGATGATGGCACTCACATGTCCAGGGTAGAGAAAGCCTTCAATAGCTGTATCTTTTGATTCGACGATGGCTTTTAACGGAGGAGGGATGAGCCAGAAAGCCGAAAGCACAGCGTAATTTGAAAGACCTTGCTCGGAAGCTTTTTTTGCAGTCAGAGCAATCGAAGGGATTGTGGTTTCAAATCCGACACCAAAAAATACAATTTCTTTTTCAGGGTTTATCCTGGCCATGTCGACTGATTCTTCAGGAGAATACACTATTTTAACAATCGAGCCAGCAGCTGGAATGACTGTCTGAAGAGAGCCTTTCTGAGTCGGGACTCTTGTCATATCTCCAAAGGTTGCCAGGAAGAAATTTTCTCTTTTTGTTACAAATTCTATGGCTGCCTCATGCATTTCATTAGGAGTGATGCACACAGGGCATCCGGGTCCAGAAAGCATTTCAATCCCCGCTTTCCTGAGCATCTTTTTCAAGCCATATCTATGGATAGTCATGGTATGAGTACCGCAGACTTCCATAATATGAATAGGGGAGGAGTAAGTTTTCGTCTTTTTTTCTATCTCAGCCAGAAGAGCCTTAATGATTTTTTTATCCCTCAATTCTTTCATTGTTCAATCAGACAAATTGCCTATAAATATATTAAAATCTGCATTGATAGAGCTGGCATGCTGAATTGTTACATTGCAGAATGGTTAAAAGAAAATGGTGAACGGAGAATTGTGAATAACATTTATCCTTTGCCATACAACAATAAAAATTTTATCAATTTATTTTTGATTTTTCGATAAGTATAAAAAATTCATCGATATCAAATAATCTAACTGTGAGTCATAAATTTTGAAATA
>JAUWYH010000138.1 GCA_030615975.1 Candidatus Aminicenantota bacterium | reverse complement strand
TTCAGGAGTGGTTGATTTTGTCTACATCGATCGCATGAACTATTGGAGGAAAGTTATCAGTTTATACCGGAGAAATGAGTTAGAGTTTGGCCTTGAACCAAATTATTTTGACCATATCAGCCAGAGATTGCGAAAGATATTCATTGGAGAAGGAGTTGAGGTTCGAATTATATTTTGAAATTTATTCTTGATGAATGAAGTTTTTTCGTCGCTTATAAGGAAAGTTCTATTGACTTTTCCTTTTTTTTTGCTGTCGCTCTTTTTCTCAAATCTCTGCCATTTGTAATAGCTGAGGCAAATAAAGATAGCGTTAAAAATAGAACGGCAAAAATATCTACTATTTTCTGATTTGTTTCAAGGCCAGTCAGGGTATCAGCGAGAAATTTGGTATAAGAATTGGGCATATCATAATAGCCCAATTTCATTCTCACTTGCCAATGCCACTCTGTACTGGGGCAGAAGCCAAAGCCATACCAAATTCCCAAAAAAACCCACGAAAAGGTTGTTAATAAGATAACAGCGAGGTTTGCCACTCTCGTTTTCTTCCATATCCATCCGAAAATGATAAAAAGAATAAGTGAGGAATGAAATACAAAAAAGAATATATTCAAAAAATTATACATATATTTTCTATTTCCCCGCAGAGAAGCTTATAATAAAAGAAAAATAGGAGTCAACAGAAAACTCTCACCCTGTTCTTTACATCGCAGAGAAATCCCTTCAAAAAAGGGAAATTAAGGCAAACCCTCCTTTTTTTCTGCTGAATTACAGAGTTGACGAGTCAGCGCTTTGGGGAATGAACGTGTTCAAAACCAAGGAGTGAGCCCTGAGCTTTAAAAAAAATAAAATCCCTATTCACTTCTCGGTCTGGCAACATTAACCTTTATATTTCTTCCTTCTACATCACTACCATTAAGCTCCTGGATGGCTTTATCGGCTTCTTCCTTTTCTGTCATCTCTACAAATCCGAATCCTTTTGACCTTGCTGTCATCCGATCCTTGATAATTTTCACAGATACCACTTCACCAAATGGATCAAAAAGTTCTTTTAGAGCATCTTCCGTCATCCTGTAGTTTAAGTTGCCAACATAAATCTGAACTGCCATAATACACCTCAAAAAAAAATCTCTCCTTAAAACGAAACACCCCTTTTTGTTCTGAACACAAAGAAGTGAACGCCAGGAATCAATAATTATTAGATATTTTGGTCAAATATGCAAGGACTTTTTTTTGGCTTTATTTTATTCTTTGATTTTTATTTTTTTCCTCCAACTGCCATTTCTGTTATTTTAAAAGAAGGACTGTTCAGACTTCCTCTTAGGTCAATATCATTAGCTAAAACCTCGATGTTTTTCAGCATATCCAGTACATTTCCTCCAAGTGTCACACCATCCACTGGAAAGGCAATCTCACCATCCTTTATCCAGAATCCAGAAGAACCACAAGAATAATTTCCGGTTGGAATATCTGTTCCAATTCCTCTGAGCCCTTTAACATAGAAACCATTTTTTATTCCAGAGACAATCTTTTCTCGATCCACATTACCGTTTTGAACAACAACATTTAAGAACCTGGCAGATGCTGGTGATCGGTAACCATACCTGCTAGCTATTGTGTTGACTTTGACTCCAGCCTTTCGAGCAGTGATTGTATCGTAGATGAACATCTTCAGAATTCCCTTGTCAATAAGAACATTCTTTCTGGTTATATTTCCTTCTCCATCAAAAGGAAGAGAGGCTACATGTCTTGGAATGGTGGGATCATCTATAATCGTTATCAGTTCGGAAGCGATGTGTTTATCGAGGTGCTCAGTTAAAAAGGTGGTTTTTTTGTAAACACTGTCACCATTCATGGCGAATAAAATTCCAGCCCAGAATGCACGCGCTGCATAACGGTCAAAAACAACAGGGGCTTTTTGCGTTGGAACAGGCTTTGCTCCCAGTTTTTCTACTGCCCTTTTACCTGCTTCTTTGGCAACATTCTCAATAGTGTCCAAATCCTTAAAATGTCTCTTTGAGCTACTCCATCCTCCTGATTGCATCTCGCTGCCCTCTCCGGCAACGACATCAGCTCCAAAATAAATTCCAGTTCTTTTCGAAGAATAGGAAATGCCTTTAGAATTAACAAGAATTGTTTCCCTTTCTGAGTCTCTGAAATATCCTCCCTCTGATTTGGTGATTCGTTTATCATAGGCAAGAGCAATTTTTTCCACTTCTTTGGCTATTTTTATCTTCTTCTCATTCGGAATCTCAGCGATGGAAGAGTCGTATAAATCAAAGTCTTTAATTTTTCCCTTTTTAAAATCAGGCAATCCATTCCACGGTTTCGGGTCAGCAACAAGAGAAAGTTGAACGGTTCTTTTGGCAAATTCTTCAATAGACTCATCTGAAAAATCAGAAGTATAAGAAAATCCGAGTTTCTTTTCTTTAAAAACCATCAAGCCCAGTCCTTTTGAGGTTGCTTGTTTGATGGTTTCAACATCTCCATTTCTGACTGTAAGCTCAAACTCTCTATTATTTTCTAAATAAACTTCTGCCTCATCTGCACCTAGTTTTAAAACTTTTTTGACGATATTTTCAGCTAATAATTTATTATTCATTCTTAACCTCCCTTTATACTTTTGCTCCACCGATGGTTATCTTGGAAACTTTCAGGGTTGGATTTCCATCAGAAACTGGCTTCCCCTGTCCATCTTTACCACATGTTCCTCCTCCCAGAATTTCTAAGTCGGGTCCCACCATAACAATATTTTTCAATACTTCTGGACCACTTCCCATAAGCTGAATTCCTTTGAGTGGTTTTGTGATCTTGCCATCCTCGATCAGATATCCTTCAGGAACTGAAAACACAAATCTCCCTGTTACCCAATTGACATTTCCTCCTCCAATACGAGCTACATAAATTCCCTTTTTAACTGATTTTAAGATATCCTCGGGATCATCCTCTCCTGCCAATAAGTAAGTATTGGTCATTCTTGGAAGAGGATAATGCTGGTAAGATTCTCTTCTTCCGTTTCCGGTCAATTTTGCCTTCATTAATTTGGCGTTCAGTCTATCATTGAGAAAGTCAACGCATTTTCCTTTATCAATAAGAATCGTGTTTTGACTGGGTGTTCCCTCGTCATCAACATTGATTGAACCTCTTGCTCCTAGCACTGTTCCATCATCAGCCAAGGAAGAAATCTTCGAAGCGATTTCTTTTCCTTTTTTGTCCCAGAAACAGGAAGTTTTCTTTCTAATTCCGTCGCTTTCCAGACTATGTCCTATGGCTTCATGGAAAAACGTTCCACAGTGTCCCTTGGCCATAACTATTGGATATTCTCCTGCCGGAGCACTTTCTGCAGGGAGCATGGCTATTGCCATCCGACAAGCATCTTTAGCTATCTCTTCTGCTACTTTTAAGTCATAATGTTCATAACCCAATGTCCCATCTTTATAAGCATAGCCACGACTTCTTTTATCACCCTTTATGACATTGATACTGACCAAAAATCTCGACAGAGTTTGTACATCTTCAACCCATATTCCATCTGAATTAGCAATGATAATCTTCTTATTCGTATCGGAAAAACTTACATTGACTTGATTGATTTTCTTGTCATATTCACGTCCGATGGAATTCGCTTTCCATAGAAGTTTTGCTTTATCCTGAGGAACGATGCTGTCAGGAGAAACTTTCACAAGGTAATATGACGGAATTTTGGAAGATTTCAACCCAACAGGCTCTTTCACTTCCTTCTCAGCAGCAATATGACTTGCAACTTCTGCAGTTTGTTTCAGTTTTTCAAAACTTAAATCATCGCTATAGGCATAGCCCGTTTTCTCGCCATGAAGAACTCGTATTCCAACTCCCATATCCACTCCTCTTCCAGCTCCATAAATCTTGTTTTCTTCAAGAAAAATCTGATTTCCTACGCTGTATTCAACATAAACTTCGGCAAACTCACCCCCATGTTGAAGAGCAATTTTGATGAGTTTTTCAAGTGTTTCTTTAGAAAGATTAACAGCAGGATTGACATGAAAATCAGAAGGAGGGGCAGAAAAGGAAAAAAGCTTCCAGACAGGAAGAGTGGCGATAATAGCTCCGCCAGTAATTCCTGTCTTTAAAAACTTTCTCCGCGGAATTGGTTTCAAATATTTTTTCATCCTTCACCTCCTAAAAAAATTTTGAGTTTTTTAATATTTAGGCTTTGTCCCAAAGTTGTATGATTATATATTATTGAAAAAAATTCAAATTATAAAAATGTAAGTGTAAAAGTGTAAGCATCTCTTGTCGACTTTAGTAAGAAAATATCAAAGCTGTTAGAGGTTGTAAATCGCTACGATCCAAATAATTATGCGGTTGGAGGAAGGGAGCTGAGTGAGAGAAAAGCTTGGCTCCTATTTTTTTATTATCTGGTGTTCTAATTTAAAATAACAACGTCTTCCTTCTCGGAATTATCACATTTAATTCTAATCCATTTAATTTTTTGAAACTGCTCCGCATCTATGAGGATGATATTGGATTTAGCCTTTTCTTCTTTTTGAAATAGTGTTATAACAAGCGCTTCAGGTATCAAATAATAAGTTGCACCTGTTGAAAAATCAGATATAATATGAACTCCGAAGCCAAACAATCCTCCAATTAGAAAGGGTGTATCCCCTTCCGTTTGTTTTAAGAACAGATTCGTTACCAATGCACCTATAGTGGCACCTAAAAAATAATTTCCTAAAAGATTCATTAATAATGAGCATTTTCTAGCTACTTGAATTTCCTGAGTGTGATAACCTTGTCTCTC
>JAUWYH010000022.1 GCA_030615975.1 Candidatus Aminicenantota bacterium | reverse complement strand
AGCTCAATCATAGAAATAAGAGAAGAGAAGGCGGCAAAAGAAAGGGCAAGAAAAAAGAGGGAGGGAATGAGAAGTTTATTGGCTCTTTCTATACCCTTTACTACTCCAGAAAGGATGATAAAAGGTCCGATCCCGATTGCTGCGAGGTGGAAAATGACTGGTTCCCAAGAGGAAGTAAAAGTATACCAAAACTCTGAGGGGTTTTTTTTAATCAATCCTTGAAAAATTGTGGCCAAGAAATACTTTATACACCAACCGGTAACAACAGAATAATAAAACATGATAGAAGTGGTGACGAAAGCAACAAAAGTGCCCATCCAGGCGAAATTTTTGCCCATCATCTTTCCAAAGGAACCTATAACACCCAGTCTTGTCTTTTTCCCAATGGATATTTCAATTATAAGAAGAGGAATAGACCACAAGAACAGGAAAAGAAGCCAAGCAATAATGAATGCCCCACCTCCATTTTGGGAGACGATACGAGGAAAGCGCCATATGTTCCCCGTACCTACCGCCATTCCAATTCCTGCAAAAATTATTCCCCAGCGGGAAGTAAAATATTCTTTATTTTGCATTGCTGTTAAATTATTTCTTTTCTTTTATCGAGTCAATGACTAAGAAAGGATGGAGGCAGTTTTTTTCAGGAATTTTTTTTGCCAATGCCAGAAGCTTTCCTTCAATACTAAACAATTTAAAAATAATTTCTTCTTCTTCTGAAGTATCAGAAAAGAGGGATTCTTGTTGAAATATTGTTAAAATTTTTTCGGGAAAAATCAGATTGCCATTTCTTGCTAGAGTCAAACCGTTTTCTTTGAGAACAATTTTAGGATATTCTGGAAAAAGGACTTCCAGAGGGATGAAAAACTCATCTATTTTTCCTTTTTCAGTGAATCTCTTTATTTTTTCTAAGGAAAATCCATCTTTTAAATTGAAATTTCCCACTTCTGTTCGGGTGAGCTGGGAAAGATGAGCTCCACAACCAAAGATTTGACCTAGATCATGCGCAAGAGATCGAATATAAGTTCCTGAAGAACATTTTACAGCGAAACTGATAAAAGGAGGGTTATAGGCTTTTAGCCTGAAAAAATGGATAAAAACCTTGTTTGATCTAAGCTCGAATTCTTTTTTTTCCCTGGCAAGGGCATATAAAGGTTTTCCCTTGTACTTTTTTGCGGAGAAGAGAGGTGGAATTTGATCCGTTTCTCCTTCAAATTTTTTCATCATTCCAAGAAGATGCTCTTCAGATGGATAAACTTTTTTTTCCGATGAAGTAAACTTACCTTGGGAATCATAGGTATCGGTGGAATAGCCTAACTTTATTTGCCCTTTATAAACTTTATCTGTTTTAGAAAACAAAGGAAAAAGCTTGGTTGCTTTTCCCACAGCTATCACCAAAAGGCCTGTAGCAATGGGATCGAGAGTTCCATAATGGCCCACTTTTTTGATGTTTAGAATCTTCCTTATTTCAATTACGACACGATGAGATGTAAAATTTTGAGGTTTATCTATGAGGATAAGGCCGTCCATCGATTAATTGAAGTTAATAAATTTATTTTGGTTTAGGGCCTTTTTTTTCGGGCTTGCACAATGATAAGGTTATCCACTGTTTTAGGAATCTCTTTCAGTAGATTTTCGTAGTTCCCATGTATTGTAAATCCCGCAGCATGTAGATGACCTCCCCCTTCAAAATATTCAGCAATAAAAGCGGCATTAGCCGCACCTTTTGAACGGAGGCTGACTCTAAAAGAATCTTTCTTTATTTCTTTGAAAAAAAGAACCATCTCCACTCCTTTGATAGAACGAGCGAGGGTTGTGATGTCCTCAGTGTCTATCTCTTTTAAATTCAAAGAATCCAAGTATTTCTTGAACATAGTGATGATGGCAATGTTTCCTTTATCATTCATTTGAAGAGTGGAGAGAACTTGTCCTAAGAGTTTAATTTTTTCCGGTGGATTGTTGTTGAACATACGATTAGATACTCCAATAGGGTCAGCGCCATGATTGATCAATTTATAACAAGTCTCAAAAGATTTCGCTTTAGTGTTTGAAAACTGGAATGATCCTGTATCGGAGATAATGCCACAGTAGAGATGATCAGCTATCCTGGGGGAAAAAGAGATTTTTAATTTTTCTCCGAGGGCATAGATCATCTCAGCAACCGCAGAGGCCTCGGGATCTACCCAATCTATATCGGCATAGTAATCGTTGGAATAGTGGTGATCTATATTGACCATAAAATAATTCTCTAAGTTTTTCTGACCCGAGCGGGAAACATTTGCACACTCAAGTAGAATGACCATATCAAAGCTCTGTGAAGGAATCTGTCCAATTTTGATTTTTTCACTGTCAGGGAAATGTTTGAAAGGAAAAGGTGTTTTATCTTTATTAATAATAGCCATTTCCTTCCCTAAGAATTCGCCCATGAAATATAAAGCAAGACTTGTACATATAGAGTCTCCATCCGGTCTTAAATGGGAAGTGATAACGATTCGTCGGCTTTCTATTATCTTTTTGCTTATTAAATCAATGAGATCATCTTTCATTTTTTCTCATATTTTTTATTATTTTATCAATTCGTTCTTCATAATCAGACGTTTCATCTAGAGAAAAAATTAGCAGAGGATTATACTTTAATTTTGTTTTAGAAGCAATAGACTTTCTGAGAAATCCTTTTCTTCTTTCTAAAAGATCAAGAATCTTCTCTTTTTCTCTACAAGCAAACAGACTTATAAAGACGTAGGCTGTTTTCAGATCCTTGCTCATTTCCACCCTTGTTATGGTAATTAACCCTGAGATTGAGTCTTGAATGAGTTCAATAAGAAGGCGCCCGAGTTCTTCTTTTATTAAACTGGAAACTCTTTTTTGTCTTCGGCTGTCACTCATTTTAAAAGTTAGATAGCCTAGTTGGGTATGTTAGATTAGCAAAATCACCTTTATTAGGCCCATCCGGGAAACAAGACCTACAAATTAATCTAATACAGTATAATATCCTTTGATGCTTATTCTTGCCATCTGCAGTATAACGATATTAAATTTAAAGTAATTAGAAATAACGAATCTGATAGTCAATAATTTCTCCATCTATAGTATCTTCAGATTCTTGGAGTATTTTGTGAAATAAGCTCTCCACAACCTTTTTTTCGGTGTTGAGAGTAACCATTCCTATTCTTGTTCTCTGCCATTTGTTCTGATACTCGAGTTCTGCAAACGCGACATTATGTTTATTCTTGAATCGATCTCTGATACTCTGTAACCTTTTCCTTTTTTCCTTTAAAGAATGACAGCAGGGAAGGTAAATATCTAAGAATAGAAAACCTATAACCATAGAAGAAAAATCGCTCGGCTTTTAACCTTGCTTTACTTTTTCGGTTATGAACGCCTCTATAATATCGCCCTCTTGAATTTCTTTATATTTTTCAAGACTGATTCCGCATTCGTAATCTTTCTTTACTTCTGTCACATTCTCTTTAAGATGCTTTAGGGAGGCGATTCGGCCTAGATGGATCACCTCGTCATCTCTTATGACTCTGATTTCTGCATTTCGCGCTATTTTACCATCCAAAACATAACAACCGGCTATAGCCCCAACTTTTGGAATATTGAAGATTCTTCTGATTTCAGCTCTTCCCAAGTATGTCTCTTTCAGCACAGGTTCGAGCATTCCAGTCAAAGCTTTCTTGATGTCTTCGGTTAATTGATAAATCACATTGTAACTTCTGATTTCTACATTTTCTTCCTTGGCAAGATCAAGAATTTTTTGACTTGGTTTAGTATTATAGCCAATGATTATAGCATTGGAGGCTGAGGCCAGGAGTACATCCGATTCAGTGATTTGTCCTGTAGCGGAGTGAATGATTTTTATTTTGACTTTTTCTTGATTTATTTCTGCCCTGGCTTTATCTTTTATCTCTATTTTATCTCTAACTTTTATAGCTAGATCACTGCTCAGATCAGGAAGGATATCGGTGAGGACTTCTACAGAGCCATGGACATCAGCCTTGATAATTAGAGGAAGTTCTTTGATCTTTCCTTCTTCGATTTTTTTGAAAAAATCGTCTAAAGTGAGGCGTTCAGGCCTTTGAGGCTCTTCTTTTTTTATCTGAGAAAGCCGGTGCTGGACGACTTTTTTGGCCGTGTTGAAATTAGAGACAGCTTGAAAAAAATCCCCAGCTGAAGGAACATCGGAAAAACCGAGCACTTCTACAGGCGTAGATGGCTCTGCTTCTTTCATAGCTTTTCCATTTTCATCAAATAGGGCTCTTACTTTTCCATAGCATGTCCCGGAAATAAAAGCTTCTCTTTGCCTTAGTGTTCCAAATTGTATAATCACAGTCGCCACAGGCCCCTTTTTTGTATCTAAACGGGCCTCGAGGATAACTCCCTGAGCCATAACTTTAGGGTTAGCTTTTATTTCGATGACATCGCTGAGGAGAAGTATCATTTCTAGAAGTTCCTCTAAGTTCGTCTTTTCTTTGGCTGAGACTTCCACACATATAACGTCTCCTCCCCATTCTTCGACAAGTAGTCCTTCTTTGGAAAGCTGTTGTTTAACCTTCTCTGAATCTCCCTCAAGTTTATCAATTTTATTTATAGCCACTATCATTGGGACCCCGGCTGCCTTTGCATGGTTGATGGCTTCTCTTGTTTGAGGCATCACTCCATCGTCCGCAGCAACAACGAGAACAACTATATCCGTCATCTTAGCGCCACGAGCTCTCAATTTGGTAAAGGCCTCATGGCCTGGAGTATCGATGAAAGTTATGGGCCGGTTTTTGTAAAAGACTCTGTAAGCACCAATATGTTGGGTGATACCTCCAGATTCTCTTCCGACTAAATTTGAGTGTCTGATGGCATCCAGAAGAGTTGTTTTTCCATGGTCAACATGGCCCATCATGGTCACTACGGGAGGTCTGACGATAAGTTTTTTTGATTGACTCTCAGCCTGGATTCGCATTTCTTCTTCGATCGAAATCAATTCTATTTCAAAACCGAATTCTTGAGAAATTAACTCGATTAAACTCTGATTGACTATATCGTTGACACTTACTTGAAGTCCCTTATTAATAAGTTTATGGATGAGGTCTTTAGATTTGACCTCCATTTTCTCAGAGAGATCTTTTAAACTCATTCCCTCCCTGAGTTGGATTTTTGGGGGAGAGATCTTGGCTTTTTTAACTGGATGCTTGGATGTTTTTCCTTTACTTTTTGTTTCCATGATTTAATGCCTATCTAAATTCAAAGAGCTTCTCTTCATTCCTGTTCTATCTCTATTCTCCAGCCAACCAGTCTTGAAGCAAGCCTGACATTCATCCCCTTTTTTCCTATAGCCAGAGAGAGCTGATCTTTGGAGACGACAGCCTGCATTCTTTTCTCTTTTTTATTTAAAATAAAGATTTTTTCGATTTTTGCAGGGCTCAGAGCTGATTCGGTATATGAAATAGGATTATCTGACCACTTAATAATATCTATTTTCTCTCCATTCAACTCTTTGCTTATGGCAAGGATTCTATTTCCTTTAACTCCTATACATGCTCCGATGGGATCAATATCTTTCTCCTTTGATAAAACAGAGACTTTTGCTCTTTCTCCAGGTTGGCGAACTATATCTTTAATTTCAATATTGCCGTTGGCAATTTCTGGAGTTTCTAATTCCAACAGTTTAGCCAGAAATTTTGAATCAGCTCTGGAGACAATAACCTGAGGTCCTTGATTTTCTTTCAAAACTTGAATGATAATGGCCTTGATTCTATCTCCTCTTTTGAACTCTTCGTTCTTTAGTTTTTCTTGATAAGGAAAAAGGACATCCGTCTTATTCGCCTCAAGAATCATGTTCTTATTCGTCTCGAACCTTCTCAGAACTCCGGTTACAATTTTTTCTAATCGTGGAGCAAATTGCTTATAAATTTTTTCTTGTTCAGCATTCCTGACTTTTTGAAGAATCACTTGTTTGGCGGCCTGAGCTGCAATTCGGCCCAAAGTCTTCGAAGGGAGATCTATTTCAACGTATTTTCCAGTTATCGCTGAGGCGTCTATTTCTTTGGCCTTCTCTAGAGAAATTTCTGTATATAAATTTTGAGGATTTTTACTGACTTTCTTTAAAGTATATACTCTTAATTCACCTTTTTCAGGCGTGAAAGATATGTTGATTTTTTCATTATGCGTAAAATATTTAGAAGAAGCCACCTTGAGAGATTCTTCAATCGCTTGGACGATGACCTCTGTATCCACTCCTCTCTCTTTGCTAAGTTGAACAATAGTATCCCATACATTTACATTCAATTTTGCTTCCTCAATTATAATTATAACTGGAATATAAAGAAGCGAGAATTATAACTAAAATGAGAAATAATATCAAATAGAGAGGATCTTACATAATCAAGGGGGCGAAAACAAGGCTCACAACTGCCATAAGCTTGATTAAGATATTCATGGAAGGGCCAGCCGTATCTTTCAGAGGGTCACCGACAGTATCCCCTATAACAGATGCAGCATGCACTTCGGTTCCCTTTCCTCCTAAGTTCCCTTCCTCGATCCATTTCTTAGCATTATCCCAGGAGGCTCCTGCATTGGCCATGAATATGCCCATGAGCACTCCAGTGGAAGTTGCACCTGCCAAGAATCCTCCCAGTGACTCTGCTCCAATCGTAAATCCTACGAGTAGCGGCACGATAACAGCAAGAAGGCCGGGTAGAATCATTTTTGCTAAAGCGCTCCTAGTGACGATATCTATGCATCGATCAGAATCAGGCTTGGCCTTTCCTTCCATTAATCCCTTTATTTCTTTAAATTGCCTTCTTATCTCTAAAACCATCTTGTCAGCTGTGCTTCCTACCGCTCTAATAGTTAGTGAGGCAATGATAAAAGGCATGAGTGCTCCAATTAGGAGACCGATAACTGTTTCTACATGGGTCAAGCTTATTACAGATAAATTTACCGTTTTCTGGTAGGCAGAGAAAAGGGCTAAAGCTGTCAGTGCAGCCGAACCTATCGCAAATCCTTTCCCGATAGCTGCAGTTGTGTTGCCCAGCGCATCAAGCTTGTCAGTTATCTTTCTTACGTTTGAACCTGCCTTGGACATTTCAGCTATTCCTCCAGCGTTGTCAGCAATCGGTCCATAGGAGTCAGTAGACATGACAATGCCAATTGTTGCCAGCATTCCCACTGCTGATAGAGCTATGCCATAGAGTCCAGATAGTTTATAAGAGATGAAAATAGTAGCTGCGATAGTGAGAAGAGGAAGTATAGTACTCTGAAATCCAATAGCTAATCCTATAATGATTGTCGGAGCGCTTCCTGTCTGAGCCGTTCTGGCGATGGTTTTGATAGGAGGGCCAGAAGTGAAATATTCGCTTTCGAGTCCGATTAAAACTCCAGCGATCATCCCGCTCAGGACAGCCCAGAATACTCCTAAGTCACCCAATATGGCCCGAATAGAAAAAAAAGCTCCTCCTATAAACAAAAGACCGCTGATGTAAGTAGAGTTTCTTAAGGCAGATTGAGGATTAAAATTTTTAAGGATATTTATAGAGAAAATGCCGATGATAGAACTTATAAGGCCAAGCACAATCAGAAGTAAAGGGAGAGACATGTAATTGAGGGCTGGGCTTAATGTCGATCCTATAGCCATGGAAGCAATGACAGAACCCACATAAGATTCAAAAAGATCGGCCCCCATTCCTGCCGTATCTCCAACATTATCACCGACATTATCAGCAATAACACCTGGATTTCGAGGGTCATCTTCAGGAATCCCTGCTTCCACTTTTCCCACAAGGTCTGCTCCCACATCAGCGCTCTTGGTGTAGATGCCACCTCCTAATCGAGCAAAGAGAGCCACAGAGCTTGCCCCCATAGCAAAACCGTTGATGATCTTGGGATCTTTTGTAAAAAAATAAAAAATACCAATTCCTATAACACCAAGAGCTGCCACTGAAATTCCCATTACAGCTCCTCCCTGGAAGGCAACTGTCAAAGCTTGGGGAACTCCTCCAAGTATAGCTCCTTGGGTAGAGCGGACAGCGGATCGAGTGGAAGCCTTAAGTCCGATAAAACCTGCAAGCATGGAACAGCTAGCTCCTGTTAAAAAAGCAAGACTTGTGTAGATTGTGAAGAGTTTCCAGAGAATAATGAATAGCAATATAACAAAAATGAAAATATACGTGTATTCTCTTCTTAAAAAGACCATGGCTCCTGAATGAATAGCCTCAGCTATTTCGTTCATGATTTCATTTCCCTTGGGGTATTTTTTGACCAAAAAGTAGAGAATAAGAGCAAAAGCAAGTCCTAAAAAGCCTATAATGAAGGAGTAGGGAATCAGGTTTAAGAGTTCCATTATTTTCCTGCCTTTTTAAAAAATTTATCCCGATGTATAGCACAATAAATGAGAAAAAGCAATTTTAAGATCGTCCTTATTTTAAAAGAATGGCGCCTCAATTTTCTATACGTGATTCAAAAGCATTTCAGATTGCCTTGGAAGATCCTGAAACGATCTCATTCATCAAGACAAATTTTTCTCATCCTGAAGAGCGTCCAGAAATCATCTCTCGTAAATGGCTATCCAAAAATAATTATGGATATAAGTGGAATGTCGAGATAATCGAAAAAAATCCTTTTTTTCAGGAAAGAAAAGCTAAAATGCTCAATGTCGCTTTGATCGAGATTGATTCACGTAGCGGGAAAATAATCAAACGCCGATTTTTCCGGAGTATTTTTTTTAGTGAATACAAAAAATTATTGACCCAGTCACTAAGTTACTGAGTCACTTCTCCTATAAGACTGTAAGGCCCGCATGAATCTATACGCACATCAACAAAATGTCCAATGACATTATCCTCTGATTTGAAATTTACAACCTGATATCCTTCATTACGCCCAGAATAGAGGCTGGGATCCTTTTTGCTTTTTCCAAGACAAAGAACTTTTATCACCCTACCAAGAAAAGATTTGTTGAGCTCAAGCTGTAGTTTTTTTTGATAGTTTTGAAGTTCTATTAGTCTTTTTTTCTTCTGATCAAAGGGAACAGTTTCCTTTTTCAGTGAAGCAGCAGTCAAAGGGCGGGGGGAGTAGCGAAATGAGAATATGTTGGAAAAGCGAACTTTTTCTAATAAACTGAGAGTTTCTTGATAGTCTTTTCCTGTTTCCCCAGGGAAACCGACTATTATATCTGTACTGAGGCTAATATCTGGCATTAAATCGCGAAGTATGGATATTTTTTCTAGATATTCTTCTCTGGTATATTCCCTGTTCATTGCTTTAAGCACTGAAGAAGACCCTGACTGTACAGGGAGGTGAAGCTGATGACAAGCTTTTCTCGATTCTTTCATAACTTTTGCGATATCGATGGTAAAATTTTTTGGATGAGATGTGACAAACCGAATCCATTCAATCCCATCTATCGAATTGACTTTCCTCAAAAGGCCTGAAAACCCCATTCCTGTTTCAGGATCCTTGTAAGAGTTTACATTTTGGCCTAATAGCTGAGTTTCTTTATAGCCTTTTCCAGCTAGATATTTAACTTCACCTATAATATTTTCCATAGGTCTGTACTTTTCTCTTCCTCTTGTAAAAGGGACAATGCAGTATGAACAAAAATTGTTACATCCTTCCATGATGGTCACATAAGCACTTATGTGGCTTTCTCTGAATATCTGAGGATGGGAAACTTCATGCCATTCCTGACTCCAACTTGTTGCTATAATCTTTTCTTTAAAGTGGTCGGCGATAATATGTTTCATTTCTCTGTAATTGTCGGGTCCGATAACAAAATCGATAAAAGGCTTTTTCTCTATCAGTCGAGAGCGATAGAGTTGGGCTACACACCCGACCACTGCAATTTTAAGTCCTTTCCTCTTTTTGATCGACTCTAAACGTCCCAATAAGGAATAAAGTTTCTCTTCAGATTTTTCTCTTACAGCACAAGTATTAATAATGATAAGATCACTCTCTTCAGGAGAGGGCGAAAACTCGGCTCCTTGGTCAATTAAAGCTCCTGCTATCCGTTCTGAATCATTCTCATTCATCTGACAGCCAAATGTATGAATGTAAATTTTCAAAGGCTCTTTATTTTCAGATCTTTTCTCCATTCTAAACTCTAACATCAACCTTACGTTTTATGGTTTACATTCAGATTATGAATGATCATCTCTCTTGCGTTTCGAAGAGCGGTGTCTGTAATATGACTTCCTGCTAACAACCTTGCAATCTCAACCACCCGTTCTTCAAATGATAGCTTTTTGACTGAGGTGAAAGTCCTTTGTTTAGCTATCTTTTTTTCAATCCTGTAATGATGAGGAGCGAAAGAGGCTATTTGAGGGAGATGAGTGATACATAGGACTTGGTGCTGTCTGGAGAGGGCCCTGAGCTTTTGAGCGACGAATTCTGCTGTCTTTCCTCCTATACCTGAATCAATCTCGTCAAAAATCAGAGTTTTTAATTTCTCTGTCTCCTTACCGATAGATTTCAAAGCAAGCATAACTCGAGAAAGTTCTCCTCCAGAGGCAATCTTCCTCAGGGGCCTGAGCTCCTCTCCTGGATTGGGGCTGATGAGAAATTCAACCTCTTCGGTACCACTCTCTTTTACCTTTGCCATCGTCTCCAATGAGGGAGGAAAGGATTTGATATTTATTTTGAATTTTGCCTTTTTCATTCCAATAAGGCTGATTTCCCTCACAATCTGTTTTTCGAGTTTACGAGCGTTCTCTATTCGCAAAAGGGAAAGCTTTTTGGCCTGTTCTTTATATTCATTAAATTTATTGTTAATTTCCACATCCAAATCCTCTAATTTTTCTTGACTTGTGCTAAGCTCTTGGTATTCTTTTTTTGCTTTTTCTAAATAAGAAAGAATCTTTTCTGAGTTGCTTCCGTATTTTCTTTTTAATTTTTCTATTTGACTTAAACGCTCCTCGATTTCTTCCTGTTTTTCTGGAGAGAGACTCTGTCTTTCTTTGAATCTGATTAGGAAATCTGAAAAATCTCCTATTGTTATATCAAACTGGTTGATTGCCTCCGCGATGTCTTTGAATGCCTTGTCAAAAGCAGAAAGCTCGCTCACTACGGACCGAAGCTTAGCCAAAAGCGGGGAGATAGAGCTTTCTTGATTATAAGAAATATTTAAAGCTTCTTCGACAAGAGAGCTAATTCTTTCTGCATTTTTGAGGATATTTCTCTCATACAGGAGCTCTTCTTCTTCGCCTTTTTTGAGCTGAGCTTCTTCGATTTCTTTTATCTGAAAGTCAAGAAAATCCAAGCGTTGTTCCCTTTCTCTTTCTTTGGCCTCAAGTTCTTTTTCCTCTCTGAGGAGCTTTTTAAGTTTTTGAGCTCGACTGGAAACATCGCTTCTTATGGAGAGAGCATTTGCATAAAAATCCAGATAAGTCAGTTGATTCTCTGTTCGTCGGAGGAAAACATGATCGTTTTGGCCATAAATGTCTACCAGTGCGCCGCTTTTTTCCTTGAGCTTTTTGATAGGGACGAGAATTCCGTTGATATAGCCTTTTCCTGTTCCTTGTTCTGAAATTTTTCTTTGCATGAAAAGCTCGTTTTCAGTTTTCCTGGATTCCTTGACTGGAGGGATACAAAAAATAGCTTCGATTGAAGTTTCTTTCTCTCCTGTTCGGATCATTTCCGGCGACCCCTTTTCTCCAAGGACAAGCCTTATGCCGTCTATAACGATAGATTTTCCGGCGCCTGTTTCACCAGTGAGGATAGAAAAACCTTCTTCTAAGATGAGTTCAAGATCTTCAATTGTTGCAAAATTTCTTATCCGAAGGGATTTAATCATTTACTTCTTTTTTTATTTTGAATTCGTGATTTTTATCGGAACAAGCGCTTTTTCCATATTTATGCGGCCATACCCGATAAATTCATCCTTTCCAGGGTAATCCACAGAATTCACGTCATCTGCTGAATAACGAATGACGTTCATGATTTCTGAAGCTTTGAGCCATGGTTTTATACTTTTGATAAGCGCAGCTAAACCAGAAACATGGGCTGTCGACATCGAAGTTCCAGGTGACCATGCGTAGGAATCAAAGCCAACAGGAGTCAGCTCTTCTGGCCACAAGCTTATAATCCATTCACCAGGCGCAGCCACATCGATTTCGGACCCATAATTCGATTCCCACAATTCACCCGAATTTAAGAAAGTAACTCTTTCATCAGTATAATTTGTTGCTGCTACAGCTAGACAATATTCTGAAGACGCTGGCCAATTAACAGGCCCACCATCATTTCCAGCCGCAGCTACAAGAATAACATCTTTTTCATAAGCATCTTTTAGGGAATTTTGCAAAGTTTTTGGGACAGTCCCTTCTCCAAAATTCACGATTCCTCCAAAGCTCATATTGATGACATTTGCTCCCTTATCAACAGCCCAAATTATTCCATCACTCACATCATCGATATAACCTTCCCCAATTTTGTCCAATACTTTTACTGGCAAAATTTTACAATTCCAGGCTACCCCGGCTATACCAATTCTGTTGTTTGTTTCTGCTGCTGCGATTCCAGCCACGTGAGTTCCATGACCATTATCATCTGTAGCATCAAAATCATTGTTGACAAAATCACGGCCACTCGAGAAAATTTTGTTTTTTATATCTGGATGATCTAAATCCACACCCGTATCGATCACAGCAATCAGAATTTCTTCATCTCCTATAGTTTCTTCCCAGGCTTCAGTGGCTTTGATATCC
>JAUWYH010000081.1 GCA_030615975.1 Candidatus Aminicenantota bacterium | reverse complement strand
TTTGTCCAACCGGAGCTTTAGCCGAAAGAGCCATAAAATATGAAACTTTGCCCGAGGAGCGAGGAAAAACGATTTGTGCTCTTTGCAGCATAGGATGTGAGCTGAGAATAGATCTTAAAAAGGGCAGGATATTGGGTTCTCGTCCAGTGGAGGATGGGGCTGTGAATCGTGGCCAGGCTTGTGTTAAAGGAAGATTCACGATAAGGGAAGTTGTGTCCAGCCCAGAAAGAATTCTAAGGCCCCTAATCAGAAGAAAGAAAGAGATTCAGGAAGTCACCTGGGAAGAAGCCCTTGAGTATGTTGCTCAAAGTCTGAAAAAATACAAGGGAAAAGAGATTGGTCTGATGACTTCTCCTCAATTGAGCTGTGAAGATAATTATCTCTTCTATAAGTTTGCTAAAGAAGTATTGAAGACAAAAAATGTAAATGGTGCTTCTCGCTATTCTCCTCTGACTTTCTATCGGGAGATGGCTAATAAAAATAATCTTCCTCTGATTTTGAATTTCAAGATTGAGGATATTTCTAAGGCAGAGATTTTGTTTCTTATCAACGAAAATCTTCCCATTTCTCATCCTATAATCTGGCTTGAAGTTTTAAAGGCAGTCAGAAATGGGGCTAAACTTATTATTGCCGCTCCTACAGAAGGCTTCTTGAATCGCTTTTCTTCGCTGTTTCTTCGCTTTAAACCGGGAACTGAATATTATTTGCTTCATTTTCTGTCTAAATTCCTTCTTGAAGGAAGAGAGCATGGGGACTTTTCCCGGATTAAAGGCTTTGCTTCTTTTGAGAATTTTCTTGATAAGCTTGATTCATCTCAAGCCATTGGACTCACTGGTATTAGAGCGGAAGACTTGAAGGAAGCCTCGGAGCTTCTTCTTGAGGGCAAACCTTCGGTCTTTCTTTTTGGTGCCGGATTAGCCCAGTCTCCTCTAGGAAAGCAGAATCTGGCTGCTATTTGGAACCTGGCCCTTCAGACAGAAGCGAGACTCATTCCACTCGGTTTAGAAAATAATCTGAGAGGGATGAGTGAAATAGAAAAGCATTTTTCTGGGAAGTCTCTAAGTTTTCGCATAATCCACCAAACTTTTTTTTCCGATGATATAAAATCTCTCTATATTGCAGGGCCAATGCCATACATGGGTCGGACCAAGCCTGAATTTTTAGTGATACAAGATTGCTTTATGAGCGATAATGTGAAATTGGCTGATGTCGTATTTCCGGCGACAACTTTTATGGAAACAGAAGGAATTTTTGTCAACACAGAGGGAAGAGTTCAGAAAGCTGAAAGAATAACAGAACCTCAGGGGGAGGCAAAGCCTGATTGGTGGATCATCTCTCAAATAGCTCAGAGGATGGGGCGTGAAGATTTTTATTACAAAAGATCGTCGGATATCATGAAAGAGATTCGCCTCACAATCCCTGGTTTTGTAAAAGTTTCATACTCGCGTCTTGAGAAAGGAAGAGAAATCTTCATCCAGGAAGAGAAAAAGGGAGAAAAAAAGTTTGTCCCTCCAGGGGTAACTCCTCTGCCTGAGAAAACAAGTAAAAAATATCCCCATCTTCTCCTGTTAGATTGCAATCTAGACTATTATAGAAATCTTGCTCTTTGCGGGGAAATTAGAGGATTGAAGATAATCAGAGACTCCAGGTGGATAAAAATTTCTCCTGAGGATGCAGAAGAGCTGACTTTGAAAGAGGGGGAAGGAATAGTGGTTGAATCCTCAAATGGAAAGTGCAAGGGTATTGTCAAGATTTCTACAGTGATACCAAAAGGAATAGTAAAAGCGAACTTTCTCTGGAGCGAGGATTCAGATTATTCAGCGGCTTCTCTTTTATCTTCCTCTCCACGGGAGCCACATTCCCTAGGACCAATACCTGTAAGAATAAAAAAAGGAAAATAATGGCAACGATTTTAAAAAGAGAACGCTTAGTGCCCAATATCCATCTTCTCCAAGTTCATGCTCCTGAAATATCCCGAAAATGCAAGCCTGGTCAGTTTGTGATCATCATGCCTGACGAGCGAGGAGAAAGAATCCCTTTGACAATTGCTGATTGGGATCGGGAAAAAGGTTCTATCACCACAGTTGTTCTGGTGGTCGGGACTTCTACACATAAGCTTTCTCTTCTCAAGGAAGGAGATGAGGTTCCTGTTTTTGTCGGGCCTTTGGGTAAACCATCTGAAATCGAAAAATATGGGACCGTGGTTTGTGCTGGCGGCTGTTTTGGGATTGGTGCCTTATATCCCATTGCGAGAGCCTTAAAAAAGGCAGGAAACAGGATTATCACCTTATTGGATGTTAAGGCGAATTACCTCATGTACTGGGAGGAGAGACTCAGAGAAGTGAGTGATAAATTTTTTGTTTCGGCAAGGGATAGCTACTACAATTGTAAGGATTTTATGCCCTATGTTCTTCAAGACATCATAAAGAAAGAAAAAAGGGTGGACAGAGTGATTTCAATCGGATGCACCTACCTGATGTCTGCCTGTTCTGAAGCCACAAGGCCCCATGGAGTAAAGACCTTGGTCAGTCTTAATCCTATTATGGTGGATGGGACAGGTATGTGCGGAGCCTGTCGGGTGACAGTGGGTGGCAAGACAAAATTTGCCTGTGTGGATGGACCAGAATTTGATGGCCATTTGGTTGACTGGGAAGAGCTTTTTGCAAGGCGAAAGTCTTATTTTGAGGATGAAATTCAATCTCTGTGTTACTGGGAGAAGATAAATTTTCCTTAAAAATATAAGAGAAAAAAATAAAAAATGACTGAAAAGAAAGAACTTTCTCCTGAGATCAAAGAGTATCTCAGGAAAGAATTCAGCCAAGAATGGAGAAAAAAGTTGCGGAAGTCTCTCTCTGTAAAAGAAAGAATGAAAATATCCCGCCAAAAAATGCCAGAGCGAGAACCAGAAGAGAGAAATAAAGATTTTAACGAAGTTAATCTGGGCTTGAATGAGAAATTAGCTAAACGTGAAGCCCGAAGATGTTTGGATTGCGCCAACCCTCAGTGCGTGTTAGGTTGTCCAGTGGGTATTGATATTCCGACTTTCATCAAACTCATTGAGATTGGTGATTTTGTCCAGAGCGTCAGAAAAATGAAAGAGACCAACAGCCTTCCTGCGATTTGTGGGCGAGTGTGTCCTCAAGAGATTCAGTGTGAAGATGTATGTACAATGAAGAAGGCCACAGGAGTCCCTGTGGCCATCGGGAACCTGGAACGGTTTGTTTCAGATTACGAAAGGATAAATGGAGAAGTTTTTATTCCTCAAATTCCTCCTTCAACAGGGTATAAAGTGGCCGTGATCGGAGCTGGGCCAGCAGGCCTGACTGTAGCTGGAGAACTGGCAAGAAAAGGACACAAGGTCACAATTTTTGAAGCCCTTCATGTGGCTGGTGGGGTTTTAATCTACGGGATCCCTGAATTCAGGCTTCCTAAGGATATTCTTCAGTCAGAAGTGGAGTATCTGAAGAAATTAGGGGCAGAACTCAAGATAAACTTTATTGTAGGGCTGACAGCCACAATAGAAGATTTGAAGAATGATGGATACGATGTTTTTTTTATAGGAACGGGCGCAGGCTTGCCAAATTGGATGCGGATTCCTGGAGAAAATTTGGTTGGTGTTTATTCTGCCAATGAATATTTGACTCGAGTCAATTTGATGAAAGCCTATGCCTTTCCCGAATACGATACTCCTGTTTATTTAGGAAGAAGGGCAGCGGTTATCGGCGGAGGAAATGTGGCCATGGATTCAGTTCGGATTGCCCAAAGGCTTGGAGCAGAACAGGCTACAATTGTCTACCGTCGATCGAGAGTCGAAATGCCAGCAAGAACAGAAGAAGTTAAACATGCTGAGGAGGAAGGGATTGAATTTCACTTTCTGACAGCTCCCATAAGATACATTGGAGACGAGAAAGGTCAAGTTAAGGCCATGGAGTGTATAAGGATGGAGCTGGGTGAGCCTGATTCCTCCGGAAGACGTCGGCCTATACCTATTGAAGGGTCGGAATTTACGATGGAAGTGGACTTGGTTGTAGTAGCGATTGGTCAGAGTCCCAATCCTCTCATTCCCAAAACCACTCCCCAGCTCAAAGTGGGGAAGTGGGGAAATGTAGAGGTTGATTGGGATACTATGGCGACAAACATGGAAGGTGTTTATGCTGGAGGAGATATCATAAGAGGTGGGGCTACCGTTATCCTGGCCATGGGAGATGCTCGGATAGCTGCCGCTGAAATAGACAAATACCTGAATAATAAAAAAGTAAGAAGAAAGAAGACGTAAAACATGTAGGACCCGCTCCCCGAGCGGGCCTTTAAAATGATAATGTATTAGGAACAGAAATGAGTTGGGTAGATGATTACAGGAAAAAATTGGTTACGGCTGAAGAGGCTGCAGCTGAGATTAAGAGCCACGACCGTGTCTATATTAGCGGCAATGCAGCAACTCCCTATGTTCTGATGAGAGCCTTGGCTTCAAGGAAGGATGAGCTGGAAAATGTGGAACTTGTTCATGTCCTTCTTTTAGGAGAAGATCCCTTCTCAAAACCTGAGATGGAAGGTCACTTTCGCCATAATTCCCTTTTTGTCGGGCCAGCAGATCGGAAAACCATAAACGAAGGAAGGGCTGATTATGTTCCTATTTTTCTCCATCAGATTCCTGATCTTTTCTATTCAGATCAGATGCTGATAGATATGGCCATGCTCCATCTTTCTTCCCCTGATGAACATGGATTTATGAGCTTTGGTGTAGAAGTCTTGGCTTCCAAAGCGGTTGCAGAGACTGCAAAAATAGTTATTGCTCAGGTTAACGAAAAAATGCCTCGAGTTCTTGGAGATTCCTTCATCCATGTTTCTCGAGTGGATAAAATCGTTGAAGTTTCTGAGGATTTGCCTCAGCTAGAGAGGAATCCTTTTAGTGAGGTAGAGAGGAAAATTGGACATTTCATTGCCGACTTGATTGAGGATGGATCCACCTTGCAGTTGGGCATTGGGGGAATTCCAGATGCAGTCCTTTCTGCTTTAAAAGGGCGAAGGGACTTAGGGATTCATACTGAAATGGTCTCTGATGGCGTGATGGAAGCTATAGAAGAAGGAATCATTACCGGTGCCAAAAAAACTTTTCATCCTTATAAGGTGATTTTGACATTTATATTAGGATCAGAAAAACTTTATGAATTTGTCGATAACAATCCGATATTTGAAGCTCACCCTACAGACTATACTAATCACCCGTTTAATGTTTCTCGGAATGATAACATGGTAGCTATTAATTCTGCGATTGAGGTGGATATTACAGGACAGATCTGTTCAGATTCTATCGGTGTTTATATTTACAGTGGTTTCGGTGGACAGGTTGACTTCATCCGGGGTGCTGCTCACTCGAAAGGAGGAAAACCCATTATTGCCCTCCCATCTACAGCAAAGAGCGGGGAGGTGTCTCGAATCGTTCCTTTTCTGAAAAAAGGGGCAGGAGTTGTGACTACTAGAGCGGACGTCAAATATGTAGTCACAGAATACGGCGTGGCCTACCTTCATGGGAAAAATTTGCAGGAGAGGACAAGAGCTTTGATAAATATTACTCACCCCAAATTCAGGCCAGATTTAGTAAAAGAAGCAAAGGACCGGAATCTTTTAGGCTAAAAAATGCGACAATCAGAACTTTTCCTTTCTGAAAAAGGCCATATAGGTACAGACGAGTCAGGCAAAGGCGATTATTTTGGGCCCCTTGTAGTGGCCGGAGTTTTTATTCCAGAAAACCAAAAAAGGGTCCTTCAAGAACTGGGGGTCAAGGACAGCAAAAAGCTCTCTGATAGACGTGTCCAAGAGTTTGCTCAGTCCATAAGAAAAGGATACAAACACTCATTGGTCATAATAGGCCCCGAAAAATACAATGAGTTGTATATGAAGCTGAGGAATATGAATAGGATTCTTGCTTGGGCTCATTCGCGTGCCATCGAAAACATCCTGGAAGAAGTTCATTGCTCTCTTGCTATCACTGACCAGTTCGGAGATAAAGCTTATGTGATTAATGCCCTAATGAAAAAGGGAAAGAATATTGAGCTTATCCAAAAACCGAAAGCAGAGGAAGACTTGGCTGTCGCAGCGGCTTCGATTTTAGCCAGAGCCGGATTCTTGAGACGACTTTATTTTCTCTCACAAGATATTGGGATGGAGCTTCCCAAAGGATCCTCTCCCCATGCTGAAGAGGCGGGAGAGAAGCTTGTACGCCTCCATGGGGATAAAATTCTTGATAAGGTAACAAAAAAACATTTCAAGCTTACCAAACGTATACTGGCTGTAATTAGGGGACATAATACTTAATTAAACCACCTTTTTGTGTGCTCCGTAGGTCGATGATAAATTTCAGAAGAAATAGACGAAAATAAACGAATAATCTTGGAAAAAAGAATAATTAAGTATTGCCTCTCTGTAGAAAAATGAGAGAAAAGACAAAACGGCTCTATTTTGAAGATCCATACCGCATAGAATTTGAGGCACAGGTTGTGGAAAAATTGATTTATGCGAAGAAGCCTGCTTTGATCCTTGATCAGACCTGTTTTTATCCGGAGTCAGGAGGTCAACCCTCTGATAGGGGGAAAATAAACGGAATCGAAGTTATCCATGTTCTTGAAAAAGACAATCAAATCCTTCACCTCCTTAAAGAGGATGTTTCCTCTGCCCAGATCCTCGGAAAGATTGACTGGCAGAGACGCTTTGACCATATGCAGCAGCACGCGGGACAGCATATTCTTTCCCAGAGTTTCCATCAATCATACAATGCAGAAACCCTTTCTTTCCATTTGGGAGATGATTTTTCTACTGTGGAGATAGATTTGAGGAATATTAAAGAAGAAGAAGCGGCGGAAGTAGAAAGGAGAGCAAACGAGATTGTTTTCGAGGACAGGGAAATAAAGTCTTATTTTATCCGTGACGGCGAGATCAAGG
>JAUWYH010000113.1 GCA_030615975.1 Candidatus Aminicenantota bacterium | reverse complement strand
TCACCCCGACCGCAGCCTAAATCAAGCACTTTCCTCCCTTTTTTGAAATAACGGAGAAGGCTTGCTTGCTGATTCTTGATTTCTTCCTCATAACCTCTGAAGCGGTTCTCAAAGCCTGCGTATCGCCAATCTTCCAGGGGCTCTAAAAACTCTTTCACCTGGGGAGGCGATGGTGTTTTTTTCTCTTCTAAGGTGGAGAGGAGCTGGTTCAATTTTTCTTTAAGGAGGAGAAATTTTTTCATCAGAATTTTTACATCTTTGTATTCAGCCGCTAATTTGTCCACGCGCCATTCCATGCTCTTGAAAATCATCCCGACATGATTGTTGCCTAAAGCATCCCATTCCTTGTCTTTGGCATCCGTTAGGGAGGCGTTTAGTTCAATAAGGTCTATAAGGTGGGAAAGGAGTTCTTTTATCTGAGTTGTGTTTTTCTCCAGATTATTCTGGAATTCTCTACTCTTTTTTTTTACTTCTTTGAGCTTACTTGAAAAATCGTCCTCTTTTTGTTTTCGCTCATGGGCGAGTTTTTCGATAATTCGTATCATTCTTTCTTGGCTGGAGCCTCTGGTTTCTCAGGAGGAGATTCATTTTCTTTATCCTTTGAGGAAATGGATTTTCGAAAGTTTTTTATTCCTTCTCCTAAGGATTTTCCTAATTCTGGGAGTTTTCGTGCACCGAAAATGATGATTATAATCAGCACGACGAGAAGAAGCTCTGTTGGACCAATGGGGCCGAATAAAAACATAAAAACCTCCTTAGAGGGCTTGTCTCAGTTTTATTTCATTAACAAAATTACTTTACTCCTCCCCAAAAGTCAAGTCGGAGTCAAACTTTGAAAACTTAAGTTATTTGACTAAATTTTCTATTTTTGCAATTCGGAGAAAAGGGGACAGGTAACTTTTTTATCGGAAAAGTTGCCTGTCCTCTTTTTTTTGGGTAAAATTATGAAACTTATGAAGGTCTGACCTCGATGAAAACGATGAAGATAAGGAATTTTTCGATAATTGCCCATATTGATCACGGCAAGTCGACTCTGGCTGATCGCCTCTTAGAGAAAACTGGGGCTCTCCCTCCCCGCGAGCTGAAGGAGCAAGTCCTGGATACAATGGAGCTTGAACGGGAAAAAGGAATCACCATAAAAGCTCAGACAGCCCGCCTCTGCTACCAAAAAAAGGATCAAGAGTCATACATCCTTAATCTGATCGATACCCCAGGACATGTGGATTTCTCATATGAAGTATCGAGGAGTTTAGCAGCCTGCGAAGGCGCGCTTCTTGTTATCGATGCTTCCCAAGGTGTGGAAGCTCAGACTTTAGCCAATACCTATTTGGCGCTCCAGAATGACCTCATTCTAATCCCTGTCATCAATAAGATCGACCTTGCTCAAGCAAATCCGGAGCTCACTCTTGAACAAATTGAAAATATTCTGGGCTTCAAACGAGAAGAGGCTATCCTTGCCAGTGCCAAAAAAGGAATAGGGATTGATGAAGTCATAAACAGCATTGTCGAGCGCATTCCTTCTCCTAAAGGCGACCCTCACTTCCCCCTTAAAGCCCTTATTTTTGATTCCTGGTTTGATTCCTATCGCGGGGTTGTAATTCTGACAAGAGTTTTTGAGGGAATAATCAGGAAGGGTGAAGAAATCGAGCTTATGGCTAGTGGAGCCATATACAGAGTTGAAGAAATCGGTTATTTGACTCCCAAGCCTCAAAAAGCCAACCGTCTAATGGCCGGAGAGGTGGGATACATAATAGCCGGCATCAAAGAGTTGAGTCATGCCCGAATAGGTGACACCATCACCGAAAAAAGCAGAAGAGCCACCCAAGCTTTGCCCGGATTTAAAGAAGCCAAGCCCATGGTTTTCTGCGGCATGTTTCCAGCAGGAGAGAGTAGTGTCGAGGATTTAAGGAAAGCTCTTGAAAAGCTGAGGCTCAATGATTCTTCTTTTCAGTATGAGCCTGAAAATTCTCCAGCCCTCGGCCTGGGATTCCGATGCGGGTTTTTGGGCCTGCTTCACAGAGAAGTTATCCAGGAGAGGTTGGAAAGAGAATTTGATTTGAACCTCATAACCACTGCGCCGAGCGTGAGCTATCGTATCACGGGGAGGGATGGAAATATCCAAGAGATAAAGAATCCTTCTCAGCTTCCTCCTCCCCATCAAATCAAAAAGATTGAAGAGCCGATTATCGAAGCCTTCATCTTAACTCCTGATAGGTATCTCGGAGCAGTGCTCGAGCTGCTTGAAAAGCGACGTGGAGAGCAGAAAAAGATGGAATACATCAGCACCCAGCGTATCTTTTTGACCTACATTCTCCCCCTTAATGAAGTTGTCTTTGATTTCTATAATCAGCTGAAATCTGTCTCCCAGGGTTACGCTTCCATGGATTACGAGCTTGCCGGATACAGGGGAGCTCTTCTTGTCAAACTTGATATCCTCATCAACAGGGAGATTGTTGATGCTCTATCGTTGATTGTCCATCAGGATAAAGCCTATTACTTAGGAAGGAGGCTCGTGGAGAGAATGAGAAAACTTATCCCTCGTCAACAGTTCGAGGTTTTTCTTCAAGCAACCATCGGCAAGAGAGTAGTTGCCCGCGAGACTATTAAGCCCTACCGAAAGGATGTTCTGGCCAAACTCTACGGAGGAGATTATACCCGAAAGATGAAGCTTCTAGAAAAGCAGAAAGCCGGGAAAAAAAGAATGAGAAAAATAGGGAGAGTCGAAATTCCTCAGGAAGCCTTTCTCGCTCTGCTTGAGATAAGATAAAAGTATGAATAAATCTGCGGTTGAAAAAATTGTCGAGAATGGAGTGCGTTTTCTCTCTGAACTTTTTCCTCAAAAAACCTATCTTTATTTTCCACTTCTTTCGGCTTTCATTGTTTGGGCAGTAAGAAGAAACAGAGAATGGAAAGAGAAGATTCTTTCCTGGAAGGTCTGGCTTCACCCCGGATTTGTTGAGGCAAAGCCCGATGAGTTCATCCTTGATTTTTTTAAAAGGAGTCAAGCTCTGAACAAGGCTTATCAAGATGAAATCAAAAAAGCAAAGATTAAGTCTTTAAGAATGGCCTTCGGCCGGCTCTACCCCATTCTGGGGCTTGAAGATCCTTTCCTTTCTGCTCTTTTCGCTCAGGAATTAGAGTCAGGAGACTACAGAAAAATTGTTAAAGATTTCGAAGAGAGGGTAAGCAGGGCAAAAAAAGATATTGAAAGCATGAAAAGGGAAAAACGGCTCCTTGAAGGGCTTAATACATTGGCCGATGAAGTCCTCTCTCTTCACCTTGATCTCATCTCCCAGGCGAATCTTCGGAAAATCCTTGCAGACCTTGTAAAAAAGCATATAAAAAAATGACTGATAAATATTTGTTGAGCATAAGAAAGAAGAGCTTCTTTCTTATTTTTCTTTTCTCTTTTCTTTTTCTATCCGCCTGTGTCTCTCATCTCAAGGAAGCCAAATATTATTATGCACAGGGCCAAAAATTTTCTCGCTCTTACCAGACAGAAAAAGCTGTTTCTTCTTTCAAAAGGGCATTGAGAGAGGCAGAGCTTGAAGCGGAAAAGCATGCTTCTGCCCAGGCTTATATGCTAAAGGGGATGGTGGAATTAGAGCTGGAATTATGGGAAGAGGCGGAGGAAAGTTTTGTTGAAGCTTTTTCTTATGGTTTTGAAAAAGCGGAGGCGTGGGCTGAAGAGGTTTCTCTTTTGGGGCTGGCTCTTTCATTCCAGGAATTGGGACTCGAGGATTCCGCCTTCAAAATCTATGCCTATCTGGTCAACAAATCAAAGTTAAAAGGAATACTTCAGCTTGTTTCTCAAAGATACACGGATATGTTGCTCGAAAGAGCTCTCCATAAAAAAGCAAAAGAAGGAGAGAAATCATTAGCCCAAGCTCTCAAATCAGCCCAAAAGCTTGCCAATAACGATCTGAGCTACGGTTTTTATCATTATCTTCTCTCTCAAATCTACAGTCACCTTTCTGAGCATAAAAATAGCTTTGAGGAGGCGGTTATGGCCAAGGAACTCGGGCTGCCGACAGAGAAGATTTTTCGGGATAACGACCTTCAGATTATTTTCTGCTATCAAAAATTGAAGGAAAATATGTCCTCTGAAGAATGGGAAAAGTTCCATTCTTCTTGCCTCAGATGGGTAAAAAAATGGAATTGGCAAGACCCGGAAACTCCTGGCTGGAAAAAGAGGTGAGGAATGTTACCGACGATCGAGTGGGATAGAGATAAAGTCATCATGATAGACCAGAGAAAGCTTCCCGAAGAGGAAGTCTATGTGGAGTGCAAAGATTACAGTCAAGTGGCTGAGGCCATCGAAAAAATGGTTATACGGGGAGCTCCGGCCGTCGGAGTTGCGGCTGCTTTTGGAGTAGCGTTGGGCATGATGAAGATAGGAGAAGAAGAGAAGCGGGACAAAGAGTTTTATCTGATTTACAGACGCTTGAAGAAAACTAGACCTACTGCCCGAAACCTCTTTTGGGCTCTGGAGAGGATGAAAAAGATTTTTGAGGAAAACAGAAATCTTGATATTTTCCGGCTTAAAGAGAGATTGATCCAAGAAGCCCTGGCTATCGAGAGAGAGGACATAGAAAAAAACAAAAAGATTGGCTTTTTGGGAAAACAGCTGATAAAAGATGGCGATTCAATCCTCACCCACTGCAATGCCGGCGCTTTGGCTACGGCTGGTTACGGAACAGCCCTGGGAGTCATTAGGGCTGCGGTCGAGGAGGGCAAAAGAATTCAAGTCTATGCTGATGAGACCAGGCCTTTCCTCCAGGGGGCGAGGCTCACCTGCTGGGAGCTGGATAAAGAAAATATTCCGGTGATATTGATAACTGATAACATGGCGGGGTATCTAATGCAGAAGGGAATGATTTCCCTGGTGATAACAGGGGCGGACAGGATTGTTCGAAACGGTGATACAGCCAATAAGATTGGGACATACACGGTGGCTGTACTGGCCAAGGAGAACGGACTTCCCTTCTATGTGGCTGCCCCTTTAGCGACCATTGACTTCAATCTTGGCCAAGGAAACCAGATTTTGATAGAAGAAAGAGATCCCCAGGAAGTAAAAGAAGTGGGAGGGCGATGCATCACTCTTCCTCACGTGAAAGCCTTAAACCCTGCTTTTGATGTCACACCGGCGAAATACATATCTGCCATAATCACTGAGAAAGGAATTGCCCGACCTCCATTCGAGAAAAGCTTGACAAAATTAATGTAGGATCTGTTCCCCGAACAGGCCATTAAAAACAATGTATATTTTAGGGATTGAAACTTCCTGTGATGAGACAGCCGCTTCGGTTTTAAAGGATGACTTTGAAATCCTGAGCAATGTGGTCTTGTCCCAGGACGAAATTCACGCCCCATTCGGCGGAGTCGTTCCTGAGTTAGCTTCTCGTCAGCACCTGTCCTCTATCGGTTATGTAGTTGAG
>JAUWYH010000131.1 GCA_030615975.1 Candidatus Aminicenantota bacterium | reverse complement strand
CTTTTCTCCTTTTTACCTTTTCTTGTTATCATGTTATGAAGAGAATGCAAAGAAGGTAAAACAGAGAGAGAATGTTAAGATAAAAAAAGAAAATTTACAATCTTTCCTTTGATCGAACTTCTTAAGATTAGAGAGCTTTTCAAAAGGATGTTATGCCACATTTGAATTGTCGCAAAATATGACCTTTTAATGCCCATTATTCCACAGTTTTTGAAGAGCATATTTAGCGAGCTTTGCCTACGAAATGAAAAGTCTTACCCATTAAAATCGAATGTCTTAGTGAAGTAATAGGTCGGTATAAAATAGTGTGATTTTTGTCCGTAATTATAAGGCAAAAAGCGACAATTCAAATGTGGCATAACAAAAGGAATTATCCTTGACAAGATAGAAGCTATGCGTAAAAATTTTTGTTATGAGTAAAAGAGAAGATCAACATCCTATTGATTCTCTGCTTCACTCCGATTTGATACCTTCCATTTGGTGTCCTGGATGTGGAATCGGTATTGTCGTCAATACATTCCTTCAGACAGTCAAAAAATTGAATATTGATCCAGATGAGATCTGTGTGGTCTCATCAGGTCTTGGTTGCATAGGGAAAATCCCTGAATATTTAAGATTCAAGCGATTGAACACAACAGGTAGAAATGTGCTTCATTCTGCCGCAACTCTTAAAAGGGAAAATCCCGATTTTAAAATAGTTGTTTTTTTGAATGATGATGATTTCCTTGCATCTGGAGTTGATGATCTTCTTGAAGCTTGTAAAAAGGGAATAGAGTTTTTAGTGATATATATAAATAGTTTTATCTATCATGTTTTTGTGGAGCATAAAGAGTTACATCAAACTCCATTCAAGAGGAATCCGACCAGTAATGATTCGGAGTCACCATTTAATATTCCTCATTTAGCAAAGACATGCGGTGCTTCATTTGTAGCGAGATGGACTCCTCTTCATTGCCGGAGGCTCACGTTTTCTATTAAAGAGGCTTTTTTAAAGCAGGGTTTCTCTTTGATTGAGGTTATTTCTCCCTGCTTGATGTATTATGCAAGCGCTGGGAAGTTAGGGAAGATACTTGATAGGATGGGAATATTTTATAAAAATTCAGTCATAAAAAATGAAGAGCCCACAGAGAATCTGGACATAAGAGCCAATAAAAAGATAGTTGTGGGGAAATTTGTGGATAGACAAAAATGATAAGAAGCAGTATTGAAAGATATCATCCAGCCGATTCTTTTTTACATGCGGATTCATTTCCTTCTGTTTGGTGTCAAGGTTGTGGAATCGGGACAGCTGTTTATGCCTTTATTGAGGCTGTTAAAGAAGAAAACATTAGTCCAAAAAAAATAGGCGTTGTATCTGGTATCGGCTGCACGGGAAAAGTTAGTGAATGCTTAAAGCTCAAAACATATTCCGTTATAGATGGCAATGTGGTTGATTATGCCGTTCAACTGAAAAAGAAGGATCAAGATTTAACAGTGGCGGTCTTTTTGAATAATGCTGATTTTCTTTTGTCCGGAGCAAAAGATTTTATCGAAGCTGGGAAAAGAGGGGCAAATCTTATTATTATATATGTCAATAATTTTATTTGCGTAATCAGTGAGAATAAAGTTTTCCCGATAACCCCTTTCATGAGAATGTCAATCGATAATGAGTTTGAACTGCCGTTTAACATTCCCCATTTGGCAAAATCATGCGGAGCAAGTTATGTTGCGAGGTGGACACCTATTCATGCAGGATGGATGAAATATTCTCTAATCGAAGCTATTTCAAAGAAAGGTTATTCTATGATTGAAGTTATTTCCCCTTGTTTGATCTATGACGGAAACGATGGAAGAATTCAAGATGCAGTCGATCGGATGAAATTCTATAATGACAATTCAGTGATGAAAAATGAAGAGCCTACCGAGAATCTTGATCTGAGATCTCAGAATAAGGTTATTATCGGCAAATTTGTTGATTTTGAATAAAGAGGCAGCCAAATTGTGTTATGAATGTTGAAATTTGCATAATAAAGGAAAGATGTAAAGGCTGTGGAATCTGTGTTGAAGTCTGCCAGACAGACGTTTTAGAACTCTCTGATGAACTCAATTCCCAGGGTTATCGTACGCCCCGTGTTAAAAGTGCAGAGGAGTGTTTAAATTGTGGTATGTGTGAAATGTTTTGTGCTGACTTTGCTATATGGGTGATGACAAAGGCAGAAGAGGTTGGCGCATGAGACATACAATCGTGCGAAAAGAGGCACTCAATACCGAGAATTACCTTATCGAGGTAATGGCCCCTAACCTAGCTGAGAGGTTTCAACCCGGACAATTTGTGATTATTCGGATACATGAGCAAGGCGAGAGGATTCCCTTAACTGTGGCCGGCGTCAATCCTAAAAAGAGGACAATAACGTTGATATTTCAAGTTGTAGGAAAGACCACCATGGAATTGGGCACTTTGAACGCTGGTGATGCTTTAATAAATTGTGTAGGTCCTTTGGGAAATCCCACTGAAGTTAAGAAATTTGGCCGTGTTATATGTGTTGGGGGTGGCACAGGGATTGCCTGTATTTTCCCGATTGTAAAAGCGTTGGCAAACGCTGGAAATGAGGTTATATCCATTATTGGGGCAAGAACTGAATCCCTGTTAATACTGGAAAATGAAATAGAGGCAGTAAGTACAGAAACTTATATCGCAACAGATGACGGATCAAAAGGGCATCATGGATTTGTGAGCGAAGTTCTGAGAGATTTAATAAAGAAATATAAAAAACCAGGAGAAATAGATCGAGTCGTCGTTATCGGTCCGCCTCAAATGATGAAAGCTGCAGCAGAAGTAACTAGCCCCTATACGATTAAAACTATAGCCAGTTTAAATACGATCATGATAGATGGTACAGGAATGTGTGGGGGGTGTCGGGTATTCATAGATGGTGAGATGAAATTAGCATGTATTGATGGTCCAGAATTTAATGCCCATAAAGTAAATTTCGATGATGTAATAAGCAGGTTAGCCATGTTTAAGGAAAAAGAGGTGCTAGCCGTAAAACATTTTCAGAAAAGTATAAAAAAGAAGGCAGGGAGACAATGATCGAAATTGGTGGGACCCGGGTTCCTATGAGAGAACAGAGTGTCGAAGAGCGGATAAAAAATTTTCGTTCTGTGCCCTATGGTTACAACAAAGAAGAAGTGATGAAGGAAGCACAAAGGTGCATTCAGTGCAATGGCGCCCCCTGTGAAACGGATTGTCCGATTAATATGAAGATTCTGGAGATGATTAGAGAAATCGCTTATGGTAATTTCAAGAAGGCTTTTCTTATAGTGAAAGAAGACAATTCCATTCCAGGAATCACAGGACGAGTGTGTCCGCAGGAGAATCAGTGTGAAGGGGTGTGTCCGGTCTCAAAGCGAGGCAATGGGATAAATATTGGAAAGCTGGAAGCATTCGTGGCTGACTGGGCTAGGGAAAATGGAGTCAAGGAAGAAATTCATATCAAGGAAAGGCCAGAGAGAGTGGCTGTAATTGGTTCAGGGCCGGCTGGTATCAGCTGCTCCGTTGACCTGCGAAAATTCGGCTATCAGGTAACTTTATTTGAGGCGCTTCACAAAGCTGGTGGAGTTTTACAGTATGGCATCCCTGCTTTTCGTCTCCCAACAGAGATTGTGGATTACGAGATATCCTATCTGAGTGAAATCGGTGTTGACGTAAAACTTAACTTCTTTGTTGGACAGAACATAAAATTCAGCGAGCTTCGAAGAGATTTTGATGCCATTTTTATAGGGACAGGAGCAGGTGCCCCTCTTTTTATGAGTATAGAAGGAGAGAACCTCAAGCGTGTCTATTCAGCAAATGAATTTCTCATCCGTGTCAACCTGATGAAAGCCCATAAATTTTTAGAATATGATACTCCGATAGTCTGGGGAGACACTGTCGGGGTTATCGGAGCGGGAAATGTGGCCATGGATGCGGCAAGGTGTGCGCTGAGACTTGGTGCTAAGAAAGTTTATATACTTTATCGGAGAACAAAAAAGGAGGCCCCAGCGAGAGAGGAGGAAATACAGCATGCTCTAGAAGAAGGGATAATCCTGGAAGAGTTGGTCGCTCCCAAAAGAGTGCTTGGCAACAAGGATGGTTGGGTTACAAGCGTTGAACTTTTTAAAATGAGACTCAGTGAAGCAGATGAAAGTGGTCGCCCTAGACCTGTAAAGATTGATGGCAGCGAGTTTATCCTGAAATTGGATACCCTTGTAGAGGCTCTTGGAACGAAACCCAACAGGCTTTTCCTCCATAAAGCCCCCGAGTTAAATGTAACATCTTGGGGACTGATTAAAGTTGATAAAAATCTAATGACGAATATCGAGGGAGTTTATGCGGGTGGCGATGGCATAAGGGGGAATGCTACGGTCATCCTTGCCCTTGGGGATGGAAGGAGAGCTGCAAAATCGATTCATGAGAGGCTGTCAAAAGGAAAAAAGAAAGGAGTAAAGAAAGACTAGTGTTTTTTTCTTATTCAATATTTTAAATACAGACAGAGATTTTATTCCCGACAAATCCTATTGTAATTATAGAGATATCTTTCGAAGAAAGGAAGGGTTAGATTATATCCATTATTGCCTATGTGTTTATTGTGTTTGCTGTAGTCATGACAATCTGGAGTCTATTATGATGTTGAGATGGAAAATATTTCTGGTTTTGTTCTTGTTGATTGCCTTCTTTCATTCTTTTTTCATACCGGAGTTTGGCTTTGCCCAGCAGGGTAGGCAAGAAGAGCAAAATGAGAAAATTCAGGTTAAAAATAATCAGGAGAAGATCATTCCCTCTCCCAAGAATATTAAAGAATCAACAGGGATTTATGTCTATGTGGCCTGGATGTGGATTGCGATATTTGTCCTTATTTATATCTTGAGGTTAAAAATAAAGGAAGTCGACAGGCTTTACAAGCTTCGGTTTTTATCCGTCAAGAAAAAATAGCACTCCCCAATCTGCGAAATTTTTCATCTCTCTTTCGTCATATTTACGGGTTTACT
>JAUWYH010000023.1 GCA_030615975.1 Candidatus Aminicenantota bacterium | reverse complement strand
TTTCCTATTTCACCAAAAAGCCCTGAAGTACGGTCTTGAGTAAACCTTCCGATCAAGGCCTCTGGAGCAGCTAATTTGAACGAGGTTGAAAGACTCGGGACAACTGTAATCACCTTTGCCTTGGTCATGGCATAATCAACTGTTCCCAAATTGTAAACAGGATGACCAAAGGCCAAGACTTTGTTGCCGTCAACATGGGTGACTGTCCCTACTGCGGCCAAACTCAGATCACCGCTCACAAGTTGAATCATAACGGGATCCCCCTCCTTGAGAGTAAGATCAGGAGGCAAAATTTCTTCAAGAGCCTGGCTTGAAGGGCCTACCATCACAGGGTTAAAACCTAATTTTGAAAAAAAAGATTTTGCCTGCTCGAACACCCGGGAAGAAAATCCGCTAAAGACGAGAGGAATGCTTAAAGGTATTAAGGCTTGCCCTTTAGAAAAAAAAGCAGATTTAGAGAGGAAAAATTCTTTGTTTAATTCAAAAAGTTCCTGTAAATCAAGGTGCTTTTTTATAGGAATCCGGGGGGAAAACGAGGATCTTGGACTCTCTTCACTGGATATAGCCAGCATCTCTCCAATAGGAGTGATTCCAGCAATGGCTTCTTTAGCGTAAGGAAAGCTATAGGCTACAGCTCCGATAAGCTTTCCTCCTATATAAACAGGACTGCCACTCATGCCGCTGATGACACCCGTGTTGTCTAATCTCTTCCCCTTGAGCTTTGCCAGAATAATATTCCTTTTGGGCTGGACGTTATGGAGAATGCCCAAAATTTCGACTTCAAACTCTTCGATTCTATTTCCTTCAAAAACACTCTTCCCTTTACCCTTCATACCCGTTTTAATCTGATTTAAGGGCAGAATTGAACTCGACTCTTCTGCGCCCAAAAAGATGGAGATGGCCAGGAAAAAAATCATAAAAAACTGCCCTAATCCTCTTCTCATCGTCGCCTTCTTCACTTTATGATTCCCAGCTGTCTGCCACATCTTTCAAAGCTCTCTAGGACAATATCGAGCTCCTCATCGGTATGGGTGGCAGAATAGCTGGTTCTAATAAGAGATTGTTCCTTAGGAACAGCGGGATAAATCACTGGGTTTGTAAAAATCCCACCTTCTCTAAGCAATTTCCACAACTTGAAAGTCAACTCATCATTCCCGATGATGACTGGAATGATAGGAGTTTCTGTTGTCCCCGTATTATATCCCATAGCTTGAAATCCGGATTTCATTTTTTCTGTAATCTGCCATAATCTTTCTCTTCTCTCCGTGTCTGTTTCGATAACATCGAGAGTAGCTAGAACTGTAGCCACAGAGGCAGGAGTTATGCTGGCACTAAATATCAAAGACCGAGCAAAATGTTTGACATAAGATATGATTTTTTTCTCTCCAACTACAAATCCTCCTAAGGAAGCAAAAGATTTGCTGAAAGTACCCATTATCAAATCAACATCTTCTTCGACTCCAAAATGTTCGGCAGTCCCCCTTCCACTCTTACCCATAACTCCTATGCCATGAGCATCGTCAACCATGATTTTGGTATTATATTTTTTTGCTAACTTCACAATGGAGGGCAAATCCGCCAAATCTCCTTCCATACTGAATACTCCGTCGATCACAATTAATTTTCCAACATCCTCTTCTAAGGAGGAAAGAATTCTCTCCAGGTCAACCATATCATTATGCTTGAACTTGTGAACATTCCCAAAAGAAAGCCGACTGGCATCGATAATGCTTGCGTGTACCATCCGATCAGTGAGTATAGAATCCCCTCTCCCTACAATTGTCGATATTATTCCCTGGTTTGTTTGAAACCCTGTGCTAAAAGTAAGGGCAGCTTCCTTTTTCATGAATTTTGCCAGTCTCTCTTCTAGCTTCACATGAATATCAAGAGTCCCGTTTAAAAATCTCGAACCGCAGGTGGCTACACCGTATCTTTCCAATGCTTGCTGGGCAGCCTTTGTCACTTGAGGATGATTGATCAATCCTAAGTAATTGTTAGAGCCGACCATTATCATCTCTTTGCCATCGATTTTAACTTTATTTCCATTAACTTCTTGAATTGGCGTAAAATAGGGATACATGCCAATCTCTTGGGCTTCATCAGCTCGTGTAAAAGAGTAGCACTTATCAAAAATATCCACTATCTCCTCCTTTCATATAAACTGTAATAAAAATTTTAAGTTTCATATTGCCAGAATAATTTATGTTTGACCGCGGCAGGCAATTTTCATAAAATTCTAACAATGAAAGCCTTTATTACTGGTGGAACTGGCTTTATCGGAAGCCATCTTATCGACCATTATCTATCTAGTGAGAAAGATATTGAAATTTTTGCTCTTGTCCGGGACCTCAATAATCTCAAATGGTTAAAAGGACGCAATATCAATCTCTTAGAAGGAGACCTATTCTCCATTCCTTCTCTTCCTTCCGATATTGACTATGTTTTCCATCTTGCCGGTCTCACTCTAACTTCTGATTTGGCAGATTATTATACAGTAAATCAACAAGGAACGGCAAGTCTTTTTCGGTCTCTCCATTCTCAAAAAATTCTTCCAAAAAAAATCGTCCACCTCAGCAGCCTCTCTGCTGCTGGCCCTTCCTCTGATTGTAAGCCAGTCAAAGAAAGCTCCTCGCCTCACCCGATAACCCCTTACGGTAAAAGCAAATTGGTGGGAGAAGTCGAAGCTTTAAAATTCAAAGATCTCTACCCGATTGTTATACTGAGAGCTACAGCTATTTTTGGCCCCCGAGATACAGATTTCCTTAATTACTTCAAATTCATAAAAAAAGGGGTTCTCCCTACTATATGTTTTCATAAAATAATAATAAATTTTTGTTATGTAAAAGATCTTGTAAGAGCAATCGATCTCAGTATTCAAAGAGAACTTAAAAGCGGAGAAATAATCAATATCGCCAACCCCAGAGCCTACAGCTGGGATGACTTAGGAAAAGCTGCGGGAAAAGCAATGGGAAAATCTTTAAAAAAATTGAAAATCCCTTTTCCATCAATCTATATCATTGGCATAATTTCTGAAATAATGAGCATTATAACCAAGAAACCGAGCCTCCTCAACCGATACAAAATCAAAGAAATGAAAGAGAGATGCTGGATAGCAGATGTCAAGAAAGCAGAAGAGAAGCTCTCTTTCTATCCTCATTATTCATTACAAGATGCAGTCCAAGAAACCATAAATTGGTACTTCCAACAGAAGTGGCTGTAAGTTCATTTTATGCCCGATCGAGGATCAAGCCCTACATTTTTTGCTGTATGGTCCGTTCCCCGAACGGACTGACAAAAATAATGGCCCGCTCGGGGGACCGGGGCCTGCATATATTTTCTCATATACCCGTGCAGGCAAAGGACCCTATTATATAAAGGCGGGCTACTTTTTCTTTCTTACAACAGTTCTACGAGTGTAAAAAGAAGCTGAAAATTTGGTGCTGCTCTTTAGACACCAACCTTCTTCTTTGCAATTAGCAAAATATTTGATTTTTCCTTTAAGAACGTGATTGCCTCGTTCTGCCTTCAAATTTATAGAAAAAGGAATTTCAATCGGCTTCTTCAAATTCAAATATTCCTCTCCGTCTTCTTCTAAAGTCTCTACTTCTAGATCAGATGCTGTAAAAAAATTCTTAGGAAAGATAACTTCTTCAGAAGGGCTGAATTCGATCATAAAAGAGGGCTGAGGGATGATAGTAATTCCCTCTTCTACTGAGATTTTGAGGGTAATCTTTCCTTCTTGCCCTCTGGAAAGCCTCTTTGGGCTTACCGAAGCTTCTACTTTTAAGGGATTATCCTCTTTAGCAAAAAGGAAAAGCAGGAAAAATAAAATCCCTAAACAAGAAAAAACGTACTTTTTAATCAATTTCTTCATCCCTCTTTGATAAAATGCATATTACTCACCTGCTTATCCAGAGTCAAGAAAATTTTGTCTTTATTTTTCTCAAATCATTTATTATAATTTATCGAAATCAAAATGAGCGTTAGGACTTTAATATCAGGAACAGGCCACTTTGTTCCACCTAAAGTAGTAACCAATCTCGAATTAGAAAAACTAATGAATACTTCAGATGAGTGGATCCGGCAGAGGTCTGGTATCGTAGAAAGACGCTATGCAGAATCTGGAGAAGGGAGTTCCGACTTAGCTTATGAAGCAGCTCTTAGAGCAATCGAGGCGGCGAAAATCGATAAATCAGAAATAGACTTTATTATTGCTGCCACTCTTTCCCCTGATTTTTATTTTCCTGGAATCGGTGTCTTAGTCCAGAGAAAACTAGGCCTTCCCGGCATCGGCGCTCTAGATGTAAGAAATCAATGCTCTGGCTTTATTTACGCTCTTTCTGTAGCCGACCAGTACATCATGAATCAAACCTACAAAAAAATCCTTGTTGTAGCCGCTGAAGTTCAATCTGCAAATTTGGATTATTCAGACGAAGGAAGAGATATTGCTGTCCTCTTTGGAGACGGAGCTGGCGCAGTTCTCCTCGAAGCGAATAAAAATAAAGATGGAAGAGGTATTCTTTCAACTCATTTGTTCTCTGACGGAAGATTTATTGCTGATTTGTGGATGGAAAAGCCAAGCCCTAAAGACAGGCCTACATTTTCCTCAGAACTTTTAAAAAACAAAAGATATTTTCCCCGAATGAACGGTCGGAATGTCTTCAAAAATGCTGTTGAAAAAATGCCGGAAGCGGTTAGAATTGCCCTAAAACACAACAATCTTACAATTGACGATGTAGATCATCTTATACCCCACCAGGCTAACGACAGAATCAGTCTAATGGTCGCCAGGAATTTAAAAATTCCAGTTGAAAAAGTCATAAGAAACATCGCCCGTTATGGAAACACAACCGCTGCTTCCATCCCTATCGCTCTAGATGAAGCTCTTAAGCAAGGAAAAATAAAAGGAGGAGATATAGTGGTCCTTACAGCCTTTGGTTCTGGCTTTACTTGGGCTTCGGCAGTTATCAGATGGTGAACAGAAATAAACCAAAGGCAATTGTTGCCTTTAGAGATAATTTTATGTTAGGATTGCGCTTCAAAAATTGTTAAGTTTTAGGCGAGGAGGAGCCAATGAAAAAAACAATTATTCCACTCCTTATCTTTTTCATCATTCTTTTAACCTCAACCCTGGTTGTTTCTCAACAGAATGAAGAAGACAAAAAATTCCAGAAATTTTTAGAATCTTATTTTGATGAATTGTGGAAGTTTTATCCCACGGCTGCCACTCTGGCTGGTTATCACAAGTATGATAACAAATTAGAAGACCTCAGCAACAAAAAAATTGAAAAGCGTCGAGAAGCCCTTGATAAATTCAATCAAGAACTTGTGGCTAAAATTGACAGATTAATACTGAGCCCAGAGTTTCAGATCGATCATGAAATAATGGTCGATGTCTTAGATTTTGAATTCTTCAATCATGAAAACCTTCTTCCCTGGGAATATAACCCTCTTTATTATAACGAGATTTTCATCAACTGCGTCAGGAGTCTCCTGACGAAAGAATTTGCACCTTTAGATACAAGAGCAAAGAACGCTGCTGACAGATTGAAGGCTCTTCCTAAACTCATCAAGCAGAGTAAAGAAAATTTGAAAACACCACCTCAACTCTATACAGAAACAGCAATCAAGCAATTTCCTGCCATAATCGATTTCTATAAAATTGAACTTCCTCAATTAATTGAAAGTGCCCCAGCTGCTTCCAAATCCAAACTTCAGGAAAACTATAGGAAAGTCATCTCTGCCTTAGAAGATTATCAAAGATTTCTTCAAAATGAGCTTTTAGCCCGCTCTACTGGAAACATACGGCTTGGAGAACAGGCCCATCGACGACTTATCCGCCTGACTTTCCAGAACAGCATTCCCCTCCAGGAACTTTTAGCCCAATCCCAGGCAGATTACAAGAATATCCGCCGAGAAATGTTTCTCGTCTGTATTCCCTTCTACAAAATAATGGATCCAAAAATAGACCTAGAAAATCCTCCAGCCAATCTCACAGAAGATCAACTCATCAACGCAACCATCTCCCATGTGCTTAATAAGATAAAAAAAGAACATACCACTAAAGATGAGTATATAAACCAGATTAAATCTTCTGTGGATGAGATAAAAAGTTTTCTTCTCAGCAACCAGCTTGTTGAACTCCCTGAAGAAAATCTCAATATTGAATCCATGCCTCTAGAGTCTCAAGGCACAGCATGGACTCGCCTCCTCTCCCCAGGAATCTATGAAACTTCAGGCATTTACTCAAGCCAGATATCTCCCTTTCCCGAAGAGTGGCAAGAAGAACAAATCACATCTTTTCTTGAGGAGCACAATAACTTCATGCTTTATTTCTGGACAGTCCGCCATATCTACCCTGGCCAGTTCGTCCCTAAATTTTACACTCATAAAAATCCCTCGATAGTAAGAAAACTGCACCCCAACATGCCATTGCTTAAAGGCTGGTCCCTGTATATTGAAGAGATACTGCCTAGTTCAGGGTTTGGAAACTATGACCTAAGATTGCGCCTGAACCAGCTAAAGCTCAAATTGAGAACAGCGATAAATCTTCGACTCGAATTCAATATCCATGAAGCAGGCATGACAAAAGAACAAGCAATTGCTTACATGACGAGAGGAGGATTTCAAACCCAGGCTGAAGCTGAGAGAAAATGGAATCATATCATTTTATATCCTTGCGATGCTGCCTTTGCTTATGTAGGACTGCAAGAAATTTTGGACATGGAAAAAGAATACAAAAATCTCAAAGGCGAGTCCTTCAGCAGGAAAGAATTTCTTCAAAAGCTTCTCAGTTACGGAGCGCTGCCTCTGCGTCACCTGAAAAAGAAGATGCTGGAATAATATAAGGCGAAAAACCCAGAAACGCATTAAAAATCGTAAGGAAAATCCGAATCAAAAAAGATCAAAGCAATCGGGGAAATAGGGCTTGATTTTTTTCCATAAAAAATTTTAAATCTCTTTTTATGTTTGAAATTAAAAATCTGAGATGTTAAGATAAGGCCGAATTGGAGAGAAAAACACATGACTCATGAGCAAGCGATGAGGAGTGCGGCTAAGGAATACATGCACGCTCAAATGAAAAAAAGCCTCTCCATAAAAAATTTATACAAAAATATACAAAAAGACCTCAACAAAGTTGAAGAAGGCCTTAAGCTCTTTTCTCATTCTTCAAATAAGCTCATTTCTGAGATAAATACCTATCTATTTCAAAAAGTAGGCAAAAGGATAAGACCTTCTCTCCTTATGCTTTGTTCCAAATTGCTCGGCTATCAAGGAAATGAACACATCCTCATGTCTACCTTAGTTGAGGCTATTCACACTGCTTCCCTTATCCATGATGATATCATCGATAATTCAAAAGTAAGAAGAGGGAAAGAATCCGTCCATGAAAAATGGGGCCCTAATATTACTGTTCTCCTGGGTGACTATCTCTATATAAAGTCTATAAGCCTTTCCCTTCACAGCCAACATCGCCAGATAATCCACATCCTGACTGACACTTCAGCCAAAATGATTGAAGGAGAATTGAATGAATATTATATGAGCGGAAATCTCGATTTGGCTGAAGAAGATTATTTAGATATCATCAATAAAAAAACCGCTTCTCTTTTTTCTGCTTCCTGCCAGATAGGAGGAGTACTTGGCCAAGCATCCAAAAGAGAAGAAAAATTTATGATCGAATTCGGGAAGAATTTAGGAATGTCTTTCCAGATTATCGATGATCTTCTTGACTTTACTGGAGATGAAAAAACCTTGGGAAAGCCTATCCTTTCAGATATAAGTGAAGGTCGGATCACTCTTCCAATAATCTACACTCTCCATAACGACGGCAGAGCGAATCGAAAACGCGTGACTGAGTTTTTGAAAGAGAAAAATCTAGAGAAAAATTCTAAAGAAGAAATTCTTGAAATCGTTAAATCCAATGGAGCCCTTGATTATACTTACAAAAAAGCAGAGGGATTTTCTCTCCGATCAAAAGAAACCATCGCTCAGTTCCCTAAATCCATCCATCGAGACACATTGATTTTATTCTCAGATTACATCCTCACCAGAAGAAAATAAGGCAAACGTAAAGCATGTCCCCTAAAAGTGGCAAAAGTAAAGCACACGAAGTAAGATGAATGTAGGGGCCGATCCCCGATCGGCCCTATAGCTTTTCTTGTATTTTCTTCTTTTCTCGCAAATCAATCAAATGGTTGAGATAGAAGTAAAACTTAGAATCAAAGACATCGGCCCCATAACAAACAAAATCATAAATCAAGGTGCCAAATTAGAAAAAGAGCGATTCTTTGAAGAAAATACGCTCTATGACTTCCCCTCACATCTTCTCTATAAAAAAAGGCAGGCATTAAGGCTTCGAAAAATAAATAAAAAGACATTTTTTGCGTTTAAAGGCACTCCTCAAAAATCCAGAAAATTTAAAATAAGAGAGGAATATGAAACAGAGGTTAAAAACGAAAAACAATTAAAAAAAATCCTGAAATCAATTGGTCTTAGTCCTGTTTTCAATTATAAGAAGCACAGAACAGTCTATAGAAAAAAACGCTTGAAAATATGTCTGGATGAAACTCCTGTCGGAAATTTTATAGAACTGGAGGGGGAAAGAGGGGAAATCGTAAAGGTCGCAAAAGCTTTAGGATTCACAAAGAAAGAATTTATAAAGTTAGATTATATACAGCTTTTGGAAAAACAAGAGAAAAAAAGCTAAATTAAAAGGAGCTATGATTTTTCCTGCTTTTTCTTTTTGCTTTGCTTCTTTTTTCCCGGGGATTTACTTTTAACTTTTTCTTCTTTTGCTTCTTTAGGTTCTCTCTTTATTTCCTCTTTGGTGGCCTTTCCTTCTCCTCCAATTTCTTCTCCAATAAAGTTTTCGTCTTCAGGTTTATACTCCTCATCTCTCTTTTTCTGAACAATTTCATAGTCCACCAGCCCTTCTATCACCTCCTGCAGAGCAATACGAATAAGATTTTTTGACTTGGATTTTATTTTGGGCTTAGATCCTTTTAATAACTGTTTAGCTCTCTTTGAGGCCACGAGAACAAATTTGAACTTACTGTCAATATCTCCATAGGTTTTCAACAAGTTTCGGCTCCTTCTATATGTATGTTCAATTAAATATGTACGATATCAAAAAAGTTACAGGAATTCAATAGATTTCGGAGTGTCTGTTATGATAGAATGTTTTTTTAGTATAATTTAGATGTATTCAGAGGAAAAAATACCATTATTATCCCTCCGCCAGACTCCGCAAAAAACCATCTGGGCTGTTGGGGGAGGAAAAGGGGGAACTGGAAAAAGTTTTATCGCAGCAAGTTTAGCTACCCACCTTGCCTTTCATGAGAAAGATGTTGTCTTGATCGATGCCGACCTAGGGGGACCAAATTTACATACTTTTCTCGGGATGAACGATTCAAATTTAGATTTGGGGCATTTCTTCACCAATAAAGTTTCAAAACTAAAAGAGACTTTGGTTTCAACTCCCTTTGAAGGGTTGAAATTTATCAAAGGAAATGACAAGGTTCCCTTTATGACTAATTTAAATTATTACAAGAAGCTTAAATTTATTAGACATATAAAAGCCATAGAAGCAAAAAGGGTGATCATAGATATCGGGACAGGAACCGACTACAATTGCATCGATTTCTTCATCCTCTCCAACCCTGGAATTTTGGTCATCAATCCTGAACCAACCTCTATCGAAAACGCATATTATTTCCTAAAATCCTGTATTGTGAGAATCTTAAAATCACACATTGAACACTACAAGATTCAGGATTTGATAAGAAGAATCGCAGAGCAAATGGACGATCATTCTCGATCCATTTACAGCTTTTTTAATGCCATCATTTCTCATGATAAATCTTATGCTCAGCTTTTATATAAAGCATTGAAAAAATTCACACCCTGTCTCATCATGAACAAAGCAAAGGATGCAAGGGATTATCTTCTAGGAGAATCCATGGTCGATATTATCCAGAAATATCTCGTGGCGAATGTTAAATTTTTAGGTGCTGTTCCTTATGATGAGAAAGTCCATTTAAGCCTAAAGAACCTCACTCCTTTCATGAGCTCATACCCTGATTCTGAGACTGCAAGTTCAATAAGAGAAATTGCAAAAAAATTGGTAGGATATAATAATTCATCAAAGCTTCAACTGCAAAAATAAACAAAAAATCATGGCAATAAAAAAAATTGAAGATATGGACTATTATGAGATCCTTAATTTAGAGAGAAACGCATCCCAACAAGAAATAGAAAGGGCTTATCACCTTGGAAAAACCACTTATAGCCAAGATTGTTTGGCCCATTACAGTCTTCTTTCTGAAAAAGAAAGACGATATGCTTTAAAAAAAATAGAAGAAGCATACGAGAATTTAAAAGACCCTGAGGGAAGAAATTTATATGATCTAAAGATGCTCAATAAGAGCTCTGTTAGCGGGAATAGAGTTTATTTTCGCAAATCTACCCAAAAGATGGAAATTGAATATGCAGAAGAGAGAATGAGTCTATGGGGTAAAATTAAAAATATGTCTTTTCGCCGAAGAAAAAGATTTAGAGAAACCTACCTGTAAATGAAGAATAAAATTACAAAAGAATGACCCGTGAAGGACTTGAACCTTCAACCTGCGGATTAAGAGTCCGCTGCTCTACCAGTTGAGCTAACGGGCCATAAAATCTCCTTTAGTTTAGAGAAGTCCTCATTTGTTGTCAAATTCAACGGCGCGTTTGGGAAACACATCCTACATTATTTTATTATAGGCCCGCTCGGGGAGCTGGCCCTACATTAATCGGTACGTTCGGAGAATGGGGTCAACATTCATAAGTGCATTCAGGGAACTGGCGCTACAATTTATAATTTGGACAGATAGAAGATTTTCTTTTATAATGACAAATAAAAAAAGGATATTTTCTTTATGGATCTAAATTTATTCTTGATCATATTCGCCGCTGTTCTTATTCTTCTATTTGTTCTCCTTCTCTGGTCTTTGAAAAACACCTCCTCCAAAATAGATGAAATAAAGCGCTCCCAAACAGAAAATCAAGCTCTTACTCTGATGCAGCAGCAAATCGGCCAGCTCACCCAGAATGTCAACCAGAGTCTTCAAAACATGAGCAGCCAATTCCAGAAAACATCAGGGAATATCGGCAGCACTCTAGGCGATGTCAAAAAAGATTTGGGGAAAATGGAAGCGGTGACAAGAGAAGTCCTGGAAAAAGCTAAAAACATCTCAAACCTTGAAAATTTACTTCGCGCTCCTAAATTTCGAGGTGGATTTGGAGAGCTTTTTCTTGGAGATTTATTGGCAGAAATCCTCCCTCCGGCTCATTATAACCTTCAGTATCAATTCAAAAGCGGAGAGACAGTGGATGCTATCGTCAAAATCGGAAAAAATATCGTTCCTATTGATTCAAAATTTCCCCTGGAAAATTTTAAAAAATATCTGGAAAAGGAGAATGAGAAAGAAAAAGAGGATGCAAGAAAAAAATTCATTTCTGATGTTAAAAAACATATCGATGAGATTGCCAATAAATACATCCTTCCTGATGAAGGGACATACGATTTTGCCCTGATGTATATTCCTGCAGAAAACATCTATTACGAGACCATTCTTAAGGATGAAAGCTTTGGAGAAGATAGGAGCATCTTCTCTTACGCTGTCCAGAAAAGAGTCATTCCTGTCTCCCCTAACTCCTTCTTTGCCTATCTGCAAGTCATAGTACTTGGACTTAAAGGCCTTCAAATCGAAAAATCAGCCCGGTCAATTTTTCAGGCATTAGCTCAACTTCAAGGAGATCTGGGCCGTTTTAAAAAAGATTTTCAGGTACTTGGATCTCATCTGGGCAATGCTAAAAGCAAATTTGATGAGGCAGATAAGCGCCTTGAAAGATTTTCGGATAAGCTTGAGTTAGCGAGCAGCGAAGAAACCAAAAAGCTTCCAAAAAAAACGAGCTGAGAAGAAATGCCTCGCAATCTCAGGAAGCCATTTTCTCTATTTCTTCGACCCTCTCAGGAGTGGCAATAAAAATAAGGGTATCATTCTCTTGAATCCTTGCCTCCCCTGAAGGATTAAATTCATATTCATCGCTTCCTTCTCTCCGGAGGGCCACCAAAAGAGCGCCGGTTTTTTCTTCTAATTTGGCTTCATCTATAGTCTTTCCTGCCAGAGAGGATCCGCTGGCTACAGTAGCTTCCTCGAAACGGAGGACTCTTTCTCTCTCGCGGAGCATCATATCAAGGAATGATACGACTTTTGGACGAATCATTTCCGAAACCATCCTCATTCCGCCGATAAAGGTGGGAGAGACAACAGCATCTGAACCAGCTTTCTCCATCTTTTTGTGAGATTTTACATCTATACATTTGGTAACGATTCTTATCTTCGGGTTGAGGCTTCGAGCAGTCAAGGTTACAAAAAGGTTTGCCTCAACTGTTGGAAGGGAAAGCAGAATTCCTTT
>JAUWYH010000147.1 GCA_030615975.1 Candidatus Aminicenantota bacterium | reverse complement strand
GATGGATATTAAGTTAAAAAAGGATATGGACGGAATAGAAGCCGGAGAAAAGATTCGTTCCTTTTTTGATATTCCAATAATCTATATTTCTGCTTCAGCAGATGGGAAAACTTTGGAGCGGGCAAAGAAAACAGGATCCTTTTATTTTATTTCCAAACCCATAACGATAAGTACAATACAAACAACTATTAAGAAGGCATGCTTAAAACATAATATGGAAAACAAATCAAGCATGTGCAAATAACAGCTTGCCACAAAGCTATGATCATAAATGGGAATAGGCTAATAAATTAGACTATTTTGAGGCTATTTTTTGGGGGATGTCCTGTGAAGATTTGACCCCATTTATTTATTAAAAGGTTGAAGTTAATCCAAAATTTATTAATAATAAAAAAAAATATAATGGGAGTATAAAAATGAAACTCAGTAAAAAAGCTTTTGGCTTGACTGCTGGAATACTTTGGGGTGTGGCGATTTTCATAGTAACAAATTTCCTTCTTATTAAAGGCACTGAAGGCACGATTATTTCTGGTTTAAGAAATTTCTATTTCGGCTATAGTTTAAGTTTCATGGGGAGCATAATTGGTTTGATATGGGGTTTTGCCTATGGTTTCGTCGCTGGCTGGCTTTTTTCTTTCTTTTACAACCTATTTATCAAAACCAGCTAAGAATCCATCAAATGATTATTAAGAAACTAGAGCTTCAAGGTTTTAAATCTTTCCCAGAAAAAACGAAAATCCTTTTTCATCCTGGAATAACTGCTGTCATCGGCCCTAATGGGACTGGAAAGAGCAATATTGTTGACGCTCTTCTTTGGGTTTTAGGGGGAAAGAGGTTTAAAACACAAAGAGGTGAGAGGAGCTCAGACATTATCTTTAACGGGAACGAAAATGAGCCCCCGCTAAGCATGACAGATGTGAATCTCCATTTGGGCGATGATGAAGAAGAACTCATCATCAACCATCGTCTTTTCCGCTCTGGAGAAAGTGAATACAGACTCGACGGCAAATTAGCCAGACTGAAGGATATTCAAGAGTCCCTCTGGAAGAGAGCTATAGGCGAAAAAGAATATTTTGTCATCGAGCAAGGAAGCATTGGACTTTTCCTGAGTTCAAAACCGACGGAGAAAAGGCAACTGATGGAGGAAGCTGCAGGTACCGCCTACTATAAAGACAAAAAAAGACAGGCAGAAAACAAGCTCGAAAGCAGCGAACAAAATTTAACAAGGCTGGAAGATATCATCAACGAGGTTTTAAAAGCAAAAAATTCGTTGAAAAGGCAGGCTCAAGCGGCTGTAAAATACAGAAGATTAAGAGAAAATATCCGAAAGCTCACTTCACTCCATTATCGAAAAAAAATCGAGGAACTTGAAAAGAGCCAAAAAGAAGCCGCCCTTCACTATAAAAAATTCCTTAATAAAGAAAACGAATCGATCTCCCGCATCAAAGATGAAGAGAAACTTTTGGCAATCAAAAGGAAAGAAGGATGGGCTTTAGAGAAAGAAGTTAAAGAAGAGCAAAAAAATATTTTTGCTGTCAAATCAAATCTTTCCCGACTCACGGCAGACAAAGAACAAAATACAAAAAGAATTGACTTTTTGGAGGAAAAAAAGGGAAACACAAAAGAAAGCATAAGAGAAATCGACCAGGAGTCTTCACTTCTAGAAAAAGAGAGCATTGAAGCTTCGGAAAATCTAAGAAAATCTAACAGAATCCTCACTCAAAAGCAGAAAGCCCTAAAAGAGGCTACCCAGGCTATTCAAAAATTCAAGGAAAAAAATGCTTTGCAACAAAAAAGCATTGAATCACTGAAGAATGAATATTTCCAAAAGCTTTCAACTTCCACAGAAATAAAAAACGAAAGAATAAAAATAGAAAAAGAATTAGAACTCATCCTTCGCCAGGAAGAAAAACTCGTATCCCAACTTGAAAAAGAACAAAGTCTTCTCTGCACAAAGGAGAAAGAAATAAAACAAAGGATGGAAGAAACAATTCGGACTCAGAAGCAAAAAGAAGCAAACAAAAAAGAATTAGACCGTTGCCAAAAAAAGATAGAAGAGGTTTCTTCATTGCTCCACATCCTTCAAAACAAAATGACTGGTTTATACGAGAAAAAAGAGAAAGAAAAACAACATCTTCAAATCTTACAAAAAATCGAGGAACAAGAGCGGAGCATTGATGTGACTAAGGACCTGCCCGAATCAATTGGTTTTCTGGCCGATCAGATCGAAATTGATCCTGAATACATGCCTTTAATCGATGTTTTCTGGGAGGAAGAGGCAAAAGCTATACTCTTCCAGGCTCAGGATTTTTTGAAAAATTTGGGTCATAGAAAATTAAAAGGAAACTTTCTCCTTCTTCACCCTCAAAAAGAAGAAACATTCTCTTTCAAGATGCATCATGATGCTCGAGTGCTCGGCCGTCTTAAATCTTATGTTCGAGCCAACCCAAAGATCAAAGATTTCATTTCTCGCCTCAAAGAAGCCGCAATCGTCGAAGACATCAAAAAAGCTGTTGAGCTTTGGCTTCAGTTTCCTACTTTAAACTACATAACCCTCCAAGGCGATCTGCTTCTCTCATCAGGCCTTATAAAATTGGGAACAAAAAAAGAAGGCTTTTTTGCTCTTGTCCAGGAAATAAAAAGATTGAAAGAAAAAATTGTGCTTATAGATAAAAAAATCCATCCTTTAAACCTTAATATCAAAGAAGAAATCAAAAAAAAACAAAAAATAGAAAAAAACATAAAGCAAATATCTGAATATGCAGCTCATCTGGAAAAGGCAATCGAAGAAAAAGAAAAAGAGACTGCCTTTGATCGATTAGAAAAGCAGAAGCTCGAGCTGACCATTTCAACCCTAAAAAACGAGCTTAAGATATTAAGCGATGATAGAAGACTTATGAAAAAGAAGCTCTATTCAATATCTTTGAAAATAGAACGCATCGTGGAAGAAGAACAAGCTTTAAGGAAAGAATTAGACTCAGGAGAGAAAGAATTTGAATCACATCAGAAAAAAAGCGAAGAGAAAAAAAGATTTTTCTTCGAACTCAAATCAAGCATTGAGCTTTTCCAAGAGAAAATCAAAAACATAAATTCCCAAATCCAGAGTTTAAAGAGGAGAAAACAGACTCTCAGAGAAAAAATCTTTTCTTTCCACAGAGAAATACAAAACGCAGAAGAGATAAAATCCCAACTTCGAGAAAATATAAAGCAGATATCAAAAAAAATAAACGCACTTGAAGAAGAAAAAAAGCTAAAAGAAACTCAATCGGTTCAAAACGAAATCCATCTGAGACGAATTCAAAAAGAGTTGAAAGAAATGGAAAATCGAATTGAAAATCAAAGAGAAGAATATGAAGAAATAAAAGAAGAGAGAGTCAAGTGGGAAATAAAAAAGGCAGAAAAACATAGGGACTTAGCAAATCTGGAAGAAAGTTGCTGGCAGGAGCTTAAAAAATCCATTCAAGAAATAAAAAAAGAAATCTCTGAGGAGACGCTAAAAGATATTGTTATCCAGCAAAAATTAGAAGAAGCCAAGGAGAAGCTTCAAAAATTCAAAGCCGTCAATCTTATGGCAGAGGAAGAATACATAAGCCAAAAAAAGCGCTATGATTTCCTCCTCCAACAAAAGAAAGATTTGCGAGAGTCTATTGATTCGACCAAAGAGGCGATCAGAAAAATTGATCAAGAGAGTAAAGCCCAATTCCTGAACGCTTTAGTAGAGATCAACAAAAATTTCCAAAAAGTTTTTGCCATTCTCTTCAATGGAGGTATGGCTGAACTCAAGTTGACAGATGAGAATAATCTAATGGAAAGTGGAGTGGATATTGTAGCTCAGCCACCCGGAAAAAAAATCCAAAGCCTCTCGCTTCTTTCGGGGGGAGAACAGAGCTTAACCAGCTTGGCTTTCTTTTTTGCCCTTTTCCGTTATAAACCAACTCCCTTTTGCATTCTGGATGAAGTGGATGCAGCTTTGGATGATTTGAATTTAGAAAGATTTTTAAACTTGATGAAAAAAATAAAAGACCAGACACAATTCATCTTGATCACTCATAATTTCAAGACTATGGAGGTCGCCGATTATATCTACGGAACAACCATGGCTGAACCCAACATAACCAACATCTATTCAGTAAAACTTGACAAAAAGTAACATATAATAACCTGATGAAAATCCAACTATTCGTTCCGACATTTCTAAATCCATAAGAAAAGGAGAATAACATGTCAACTTATCTTTATATAATTTTATTTTATCTTCTGGTTCTAACTGGTTTAAACTTCTACAGGTCTAAACGGATCAAGAGCCAAGAAGATTTCATGGTTGCTGGCCGAAGACTCAAAACTTCGGTCATGGTTTTTACTCTCATCTGCACCTGGATCGGCTCAGGGACTTTTATCGCCGGAGCCGAATTCGCTGCTCAAGCTGGCTTTTCTGCAATCTGGCTGGCAGCAGGAGCCTGGGTGGGTATTGTTGT
>JAUWYH010000178.1 GCA_030615975.1 Candidatus Aminicenantota bacterium | reverse complement strand
TTCTTTGACAATTGAGTTTTCAGGTTTAATGGGATTGGAAGTCCGTGAAAAACGGACACAGCCCCCGCTACTGTAATCGGGGACGAATTCCAGAAAAAGCCACTGTCCCACACAAAGGACGGGAAGGCCTGGAATGAGGATGATCCGAGAGTCAGGAGACCTCCCATAAACCTTCTAAACCCATCTTCGGGAGGAAGGTAGGGTTGATTTTTTTTACTTGCTTCTTCTCCTTGAAGAAAAAGATAAAGGAGAAATTTAAAAATTTCTCTTGGATAAATCAAAGCGGGGGCAATAAATTTAGGAGGCTCAGATTATGTCTAAAAAAATCCTATGTTTCGTCCTCGCTATTTCATCTCTCTCCCTTTGTATCTTCTCTAAAGAAAAACAAAAAAGTACAAAGAAAGAAGAAGCGACTTCTCTTCAGTATGATATCGTCGTCACTGCCACACGACTGGAAACTCCGGCCAAAGAAATTGCAAGCTCAATCACAGTCATCTCTAAAGAAGATTTGGAACGGACAAAAAAAATCACGGTTCTCGAAGCCCTGCAGGAAGTTTTAGGAGTCACTGTCATCCAGAACGGTCCTCCAGGCGGTGCAGCCTCTGTATTCCTTCGAGGGGCAAATTCAGAGCATACCCTAGTGATGATGGACGGAGTCGAGCTTAACGACACCATCTCTCCCTCTCGCTCCTGCGATCTCGCTCATCTTTCAATTGAAAATGTTGAAAGAATAGAGATTCTTCGAGGTCCACAGAGCACTCTTTATGGGTCTGATGCTATGGGCGGTGTTATCAACATCATCACCAAAAAAGGACAGGGAAAACCCAGGTTTCATCTTTCCACTCAAGGCGGCTCCTATGGGACTTTTGTCAGCAATGCTGATTTAAGCGGCGGTACGGATAAAATCCATTACTATATTGGAACATCTTATTTCCAAACAGATGGCTTTTCGGCTGCAAGCACTTCTTATGAAGGAAACGAAGAAGAGGATGGCTATCAGAATCTGACTCTCTCAGGAAGATTGGGTTTTCGTCCGCTGGATAATCTTGATTTAGATTTTACCGTGCAAACCATAAACACAAGAATCGATATCGACAATTTCGGTGGAGCTTACGGCGACGATCCAAATAACACCCAAGAATATGACACTTTAATTCTTAAAGGACATATCCGGGGACTTTTTCTCAGAAACCGTTGGGAACAAAAAATAAACATATCCTTTGTTAATTATGACCGAAAGTATGAAAATCCAACTGACGAAACTCATCCTTTTGATTCAGATAATTCTGAGTATAAAAGCAGACAGTGGAAGCTGGACTGGCAACATAACTTATTCCTTCATGAAACAAACACCTTAACTTTTGGTGTTGAGTATCAGGAAGAGCAGGGCGAATCAGAATATTATTCTGAGAGTATGTGGGGACCATCTTCGAGTATTTTCCCACTTCAAAAAGCCCACAATAGCGGAGTTTATATCCAAGATCAAATAAGACTTGCTGGCCAATTTTTTGCGACAATTGGAGCACGCCTTGATAACCACAGCCAGACCGGCACAGCCATAACCTACCGTATTGCTCCTGCCTATTTCATCAAACAAACAGGTACAAAACTCAAAGGCACCTATGGAACAGGATTTAAATCCCCTTCGCTCTATCAGCTTTATGCCCGAGGAACAATATGGGGCCCAATCGGGAATAAAGATTTAGAGCCAGAAAAATCTACAAGCTGGGATGTGGGGATCGAACAGAACCTTTTTCAAAATAAGTTAATATTGGGAGCAACTTATTTCTCTAGCAGCTACGAAAACCTTATCGATTTCGATTTTGCCCAGGGCTACATCAACATCTTAAAAGCTTCTTCTAAAGGGGCTGAATTCATCCTTCGAGCCTGGCCCACTGACAATCTGTTTCTTTCGGCTTCTTATACAAGAACAGAAGCAAAGGATGAAGAAACAGATGAATATCTTTTGAGACGGCCAAAAGATAAATTCACAGCTAAACTGAATTTCAATTTTCTGAAAAAGGGCAACATTGCTCTTTCCTTGATTTTTTTAGGTGAAAGAGATGACATGGAGTATATCGACTGGACTTCCACAAGGGTCATAATGCCCTCTTACATCCTCCTCAACGCCTCTGCCTCCTATGACATAATCCGAAATACTCAGATCTTCTTCCGCCTCGATAATATCCTTAATGAAGAATACGAGGTAATTAAAGGTTATGGAACATCGACTTTCTCTGCCTATGCAGGATTAAAGATTCTCTTTTAGAAAAAAAAAGGGGACAGCAGGCTGTCCTCTTTTTTTTCCTCTTGTCCCTTGAATTCCTTGACTTTTTTCTTTTCTTTATCATATATTAATACGCAAAAGCGGTATGATTAAAGAATACAAAAAATATTTCAATCTGGGTTTCCTCTTCATATTTCTGTTCGTAGCCTTATTCATCAACTTTCTTCACACTGAAAAAACTCTTACACGAAACGATAACTGTCTTGCCTGCCACTTCCAAAATTCATCCTTCACTACCAGCCAGATCAATTTCTTCCACCTTCCTCCACCTTCACTCTTAAGTATACTGAAATCATTTGAATCCTTTAATTATACCTTTATCTTTTTTATCGATCCTACCTCGCGTTCCCCTCCTCAAATTTAAATTTTCTAAGATTCCTCCGTATACAGGATCAAAATCCTATCATTTTATATCTTCCAGAGGAGGTAAAATGATTATTCGAAAATCAAGCATTACGCTCACGATTATTTTAGCGGCATGCGGTTTTCTCTGGAGTCAGCCATCAGAGAATAGCGACTTAACTTTAGAACAATGCATATCCATTGCCCTTCAGCAAAATCCGCTTATCCTTTCTTCCCTCCAGCAACACCAAGCCTCTTTAGCTCGTGTTAACCAAGCAAAAGCTTTCCCTCAACCTTCCATAGATTTTGATTCGGATTTACAGCCCAAGTTTTTCAACTTCAAAGATTCTGGCGAATCCTATTTTGGCTTAAGTCAATCCATTGAGTTTCCAGGGAAGAGATATCTTAGAGGAAAAATTGCCTCAAAGGAATCGAACGAAATCATGGCTGAGATTGATCTCTTGAAACTCGATATCGTTTTTCAGGTGAAACAGGCATTCTACGGTCTTCTTCTCGCTCAGGAAAAACTAAAGTATGCCCAGCAGGATTTAGAGCTTTCCCAGGATTATCTCAAGAAGGCAGAACTTAAATATGACGCTGGCGATGTTGCCAAAGTGGAAGTCCTTAGGGCACAAGTTGAAGCCGCAAAAGCTGCAAACGAGGTAAGACAGGCTTCTAATGAGGTGAGATTGGGAAAAGCCTATTTGAATTTTTTCTTAGCCAGGAAAAAATATGCTCTTTTAGAAATCAAAGGAGAACTGAAAAAACCAACCATAAGTCTTAACATTGAGGAATTGAAGAAGAGGGCTTTATCCTTTCGTCCTGAGATGAAAAGAATAAATTTTTCCTTGGAAAAAGAATCTCTCAGGAAAAAACAGGCCTATTTAATCTACATGCCTGATTTTGAGCTGGGTGTTTCCAGGCATCGTTTAGAAGGGGAATCAACGACATGGGATGTTACTCTCTCCTTTCCCATTCCCCTATTTTTCTGGCAGCCTAAAAAAGGGGAGATCGCGGAAGCTCAAGCGAATATCG
>JAUWYH010000067.1 GCA_030615975.1 Candidatus Aminicenantota bacterium | reverse complement strand
TTTTTCCTCTTTACGCTTATCTCAGTGTTCCCTCATAATGTGCTGTGAGTTGCCGTTTTCTAACGTCTTCTGGCGTATAAAAAGGAAGGAGAACAGGTGCTATCCTGTCTGTTTTGATTTTTGTTTTTTTCAGTTCATTCTCATAGTTGTGGACATGTTTCAAGCTTAAGCGGCCGAGCTTAACCGATTTTGCGTATTTAGCCGCATATTCTCCGGCTCTACGGCCGAAGACATTATAATCAAGGACAGAATTTCCCATCAATCGATTGCGGCCGTGGGCTCCACCTGAGGCCTCTCCTACAACATAGAGGCCAGGGATGTTGGTTTCACATTTGGCATTTATCTCTACTCCACCATTCTGGTAATGAAGAGAAGGGTAGACGAGCATTGGCTCTTTTGTGATGTCTATTTCATAGCGAATAAATTGGCGGTGCATAGCTGGAAATTGCTTATTGATGTATCCTTCTCCTTGTAGCATTTCGATAAGAGGAGAGTCAAGCCAGATGCCGAGACGGCCGCTGGGAGTTTCGATGCCATTTTTTTTCTCTAAACACTCTTTTATGAAAGCTGAACTTTCTACGTCTCTTGGTTCTCGGGGAAAAACAAAGAGCTCACCGTGTTTATTGACTGGTTGGCCTCCAGCACCTCTAATTTTTTCAGTGATTAGGAAGCCAGCGATCTGTTCAGGGAAAATTGAGCCAGTGGGATGATATTGGACAGAGTCCATGTAGAGGAGTTTCGCACCTGCCCTATAGGCAATAACCAGTCCATCTCCAGTTGCGCCGTAATGGTTGGTGGTATCATATCCTCTTATGTGTAAGCGTCCATATCCTCCTGTGGCAATAATTGTGGCTTTAGCCTTAACTGTAAAATATTCCTCTGTTTCAAGGTTGTAGAGAATTCCGCCTGCACATCTGCCTTTATTATCCAGGACTAACTCAACTGTAGGCATGAATTCAAGGACAGTTATTTTGTCGGGATGGTTTCTTACCTCGTCCATTAAAGTCCGCATGATGATTGCGCCTGTATAATCACGACAGGAATGCATTCTTTTTCTTGAAGTCCCTCCTCCGTGAAGAACTTGCATAGAGCCTTCTTCGTCTTTATCCCAGACGACCCCAAGCTCTTCTAGCCATTTGACTATATCAGGCCCGTCTTCTGTAAGGGCTCGAACGAGCTCAGGTTTGTTATCAAAATGGCCTCCTCCAATGGCATCTAAATAGTGAAGGGTAGGGGAGTCCTGAGGTTTCACCGCAGCCTGCATTCCTCCTTGAGACATCATCGAGTTGGCATCACCGAGGCGGAGTTTGGTAGAAATGATTGATTTGGCTCCGTTTTGTTTAGCGATGATGGCAGCAGCACATCCTCCTCCACCTCCCCCTATGATCAAGATGTCAGTCTCGTAATCAGGGCGAGTGAGGTCAAAAAGCTCAGTTTTGATACGAGAGTGAGATTCTAACATATCTGCGACTTCGGTTGTAAGGTGCTCACCTTTATTCGGGCCTATTCTGATTTTGCGTCTTGCTTCTGGTTTGTAGTCAGGATGAAATTTATTGAGGACTTTCTCTCTTTCTTCAGCGCTCATCGGAGGATAAACCGGTTTTCCTGACTTTGCAAGCTCAAATCTTTTGTTTCGAGTTTGAGCAACCTTGTTCAGTGATTCTTTCATATATTCTGGATACATCTGAAACTCCTTCTTAAACCAAAGTTAATTATTTAGTCAACTTACTCTATATCTCTTTCGTAATATTTCTTTTTTAGAAGTTCTTTTTTCATCTTCATCAATTCTTTAAATTCTTTGTCATATTTGTGTTTTTTGATTTCTTTTATTCTTTTTTCGAGTTGTTTGCCCTTTATTGAGAGATATTTTCCATAAAGTCTTTTGGCGAGGAGGCCAATGTTGAACTGCACAATTTCAGAAGGGCATCGTATTGCACAAAGGCCACAGCAGAGGCAGTCAAAGGAAAGATCCATGACTTGTTCAATATCTCCACGGATAGCAGCCTGGATATAATCCATGACTTCCAAATCTTGGGGACAGGCTTTCGTGCAGGTGTTGCAGGCAATACAGCGAAAAACTTCTGGATAGAGTTTCTGAAACGTCGTCACATCAGGTTTCAATTTGTCTATATCGTAAACAGGCTTATGAGCGGGGATCGCAGGAAGTTGGGAAAGCCACATGCCGTCTTCTACGAGTGTTGTACAGGCAAGCCCTGAATAGATTTTATAATCTCCAGGAAGGCGATAAACAGTCGCACAGGCTCCACAAAAGCCTTCACGGCAGCCGGCACCTCTTTTAATTTGATGGCCAGCGTACTCAATAGCACCCATGATTGTGGCCTCCTCCGGTACCTTGTAGGCCTCGCCCATAATATATACTGTTACCATTTTCATTTTTGGAGCTTCTTTTTTAGATTTAGTTGGCTTTTTTGGCTTCTTTTTGGCTACTTTCCTTGTTGCCATGGTGATATCTCCTTTTAATATTCTTGAGGCAGTTTTTTTAGCTCAGCCCAAGAGTAAACAGGGCCATCTTTACAGACATAGTGCATGCCAATGTTGCACCGTCCACATTTTCCGATTCCACATTTCATCTTATTCTCGACAGTGGTGTATATCTGAGCATCCTCAAACTCTAAGTCTTTCAGCGCCTGGATGACAAACTTAATCATGATTGGCGGACCGCAAGTTATGGTTATTGCGTTTTTTGGCGAAGGTTTTTTATCAGTAACATTCTGAGGAACGAAGCCGATAAATTCTTCCCATTCTGGTTCCTCAACGTCTATCGAAAGATGAACAATCATTTTCTTCTTGAGTTCTTTGAGTTCTTCTTTAAAAACAAGGTCTTTGGATGTCCTTGCTCCGTAGATGAGTTTGAGTTCTCCATATTCTTGTTTCTTGCCTAAAGCTGTTTGAAGTACTGACCAGATGGGTGCTAAACCGATACCTCCGCCGATAAAGATGAGATTTTTTCCTTTCCAGTCTTCAATGGGAAATCCATTGCCATATGGTCCTCTGATTCCGATTTTGTCTCCAACCTCCATTTCATGAAGAGCAGAAGTGACTCTTCCCATTTTTAAAATGCTGAATTGGAGATAATCCTTGATAAGAGGAGGGGAAGAAATGGATATCATGGATTCCCCTTTTCCGAACACGGAAAGCATAGTACACTGCCCGCAATGGAAGGCAAAGTCATTCTTATTTAGAAATTGAGTTCTGAAAGTTTTTATGGGCCTTGCTCCGCTGACTTCTTCTTTGATTTGGATTATTTTAGCCAGCCTTGGAATATAGGCATTATGTTCCATAATTTTCCACCTTATTCAGAACTTCGATAATATCGATTCCCACTGGGCATTTTGAAATACATCTTCCACAGCCGGTGCATTGGTAATTCTGGTATTGTTCGATAAAATACTGGAATTTATGAAGAATTCTCTGTCGTAACCTAGAGGCTCTATCAGACCTGGGGTTATGTCCGGAAGAGTGCATGGTAAAATCAGGAAATTGACAATTGTCCCATGTCCTCACTCTCTTCCCTTTAAGAGGAGAGGAGGAGATGATTTCATCATTGATATCGAAACAGTGACAGGTTGGACAGAGATAAGTACAAATACCACAGCGGAGGCAGCTTAGAGATTCTTCGTCCCAAAACGGAGACTCGAACATTTCTTTTAGTTTTGCGGGAATATTTTTTATATCTTGAATTTGTCTCTTGATTTTCTTCTCAGAATCTTTATGAATATTTTCTAAATCTTTATTATCCTTTGCGTTTGGCTCTTCAAAGAGATTTTTTGCCAAATTTATAAGTTGATCCCCTTTTTTTGTGAGAGATTCCACATAATATTTATCTCCTAAATCAGTCATCAGAATATCTAAGCCTTCTTTAGAGTGAGGCGAACCCTCGACAGAGAGACAGAAGCAGTTTGATGAGGGAGGGGTGTTGCAAGAAAGTCCAACCAATATCGTTTTATCTCTTCTTTTCCAGTAGTAAGGGTCTGTAAAGTCACCACCAAAAACTTTATCCATTAGGGGAATAGCTCTTGCATCGCATGGTCTAACACCGAAGATAATAGAAGCTTTTTCCTCAGGGAGGATCTCTTTGACTTCAAGTTCGCTATCGTTTGAAGTGCTGAATTCTAAAATGACTTCTCTCTGAGGGAAAATGATTTTTTTGGGAGAGAGAACAGTGTTGGAATGATTCAAATTGAGATCTTTGGGATTATTTATCAGAGCAAAATTCCAAAAATCGTCGTCCTTCATAGGAGCATAAATTTTATAGGATTCGAGTCTTTTCACCCATTGTAGGAAAGATTTTTTCCTCAGTATCTTTTTCATCGTCTTACCTGATAAAATCCTCTGGGTCTTCTTCCTTAAAACAAGAAACGAGAGAAGGGCGGTCTGGATCGAAACCAACGTCATATCCGAAAAGTTCTTTGGCTTCTTTTTCCAATTTCTTGTTCAAGAATCGGAGAGGAATATCAAGAGGGCAGACTCTTTCGCATTCTCCACAGTCGATACAGCGGCCAGCAAGATGAATAGCTCTGATGAAGTGGTAGACAAAATTTTCGGATAATACAGGTGACTTTTCTACCCATTTTATTTTTTGAGCCTTTTCTTCTGCAGTGGTGTCTGCTGTGACGGCAAAGTTTATGGTATCGACTACGCATTCGTCGCAATAGCACATAGGACATGTTGAGCGACAAGCATAGCAGCGGATGCATTTGTCGAGTTGCTCTTTCCAAAAAGTCCATCTCTCTTCTCTGGATAAAGATTCCATTTTTTCCAGCGACTTGAAGGGGTTATCTGGTTTCCGTTTAGGTTTTTCTCCTAATAGGACATCATAAACAACCGGAAAATGAGCTATACATTCCTGACATCTTTCCGCAAGAATCTCAGAAGAAGGAACTTCAACTTGACCGTCCTCAGTCGAAACAATGAACCCATTCTTTTTGCCAAATTCTATCTTTTTTACTTTTTTTCCTTTGAGCTTCTTAACCAGTTTTTTTTCGTCCACAACTCCTGTGTTTTCGCAGGAGATTCCTATAATATAAATGTCCTCTCGATTTATGAATTTTTCTTGGAGGAGGACATTAACAGCTCGACTGTCACAGCCCTTGACTATAAGGCCCACTGGCCTTTCATCCGGGTTCTTTTGCTTGGCTTTCTTTCTTTTTTCATCCACAAGAAACCGAGTAAGGTTATAGATACATAATGGATCCCATATGAGGTTCTCCACATCTTCGGGTTTTTTTATGAATGCAGGCACAGGCATCAAGCCGTTTGTGCCTCTTTTATAGCCGATGATGTACTTGACTTTTTCTTGCTTTAGGAGTTCTTTGGCGTTTTCTTTGAGTTCCTCGAGGTTTACCATTATAGATTTCTCCTCAGCTCTGTTTGAGGGCCTAGTGGCTTAAGTTGGCTGACAAAGTCTTTGATTATTTGTGTGTACTTAGATCCTTCAGCCGCTGAAACCCAGGACATTTGGAAGCGCTTGGGTTCAAAGCCGATAAATTCTAAAAGTTCCTTGACTAAGGCTATTCGCCTCCTTGCATAAAGGTTGCCTTTTATGTAGTGACAGTCGCCTGGATGACATCCAGAAACCAAGACGCCATCAGCTCCTTTGTTAAAGGCAGATAAAATATACAGCGGAGAGATGCTTCCAGAACACATGACCGTGATAGGCACAACATTGGGGGGATACTCCATGCGGGAGACACCAGCAAGATCGCTTCCTGCTGAAGAGCACCATTTGCAGAGAAAGGCGACTATTTTTGGTTCAAATTCTTCTGCCATTCTCAGCCTCCAAGAGATGCCTTTATCATTTCATTAACCTGTAAAGGAGTAAGATTTTTCACTTGAATAGCTGCTCTTAAGCAAGTGGCCGAACAAGTCCCGCATCCTTCACAGAGGACTTCGTTGACCTCAACTTTGCCATCTTTAAGGGTGAGGGAATCATATGGGCAGACGTAAACACACATTCCACACCCTGTGCAAAGATTGAGGTTGACCTTGGCTACAGTGGGAGCATGATAAAGCCTTTCTTGGGATAAAATTGTTATAGCCTTGGCAGCCGCACCGCTGGCCTGAGCCACGGCTTCAGGGATGTCCTTGGGAGCTTGAGCAGCTCCAGCAAGAAACAAACCGGAAGTGACACTCTCTACAGGCCTGAGTTTGGGATGTGCTTCTGAGAGAAAGCCATCCTTATCCATAGCAATTTTGAGTTTTCTGGCGAGTTCGTCTGCCCCTTCTGAAGGACGCATGGCCGTGGCCAGAACGACCATATCAGCATCAATCTCGATATCTTTTCCGGCAAGGGTGTCAACACCCCAAACCTTGATTTTGCCTTTATCTTCAAATATTTTCGATACTTTTCCTCGAAGGTAGAGAACTTCGTCTTCTTCTACAGCTCTCTGGACAAATTCCTCGTAGTCTTTTCCTCCGGATCTAATATCGATATAAAAAATATAGGCCTGGCCATCATGTACATGATGTTTGTAGAGCATGGCATGTTTGGCCGTGTACATGCAGCAGATCTTTGAGCAGTAGGCGCAGTGAAGTTCGGGATCACGGGAGCCAACGCATTGAATAAAGACAACCTCTTTGGGTTCTTTATGATCAGAGGGCCTTAGAATTTTTCCCATTGTTGGTCCTGAGGCAGAACATAGTCTCTCAAATTGAAGACCGTCAACTACATCTGCATATTTCCCATATCCGTATTCAGCCATTTTCTCTTTATCATAAAGATCATATCCGGTAGCGACGATGATAGCCCCTACCTCTTCTTCAATGATTTCTGGTTTCATGTCATAATCAATAGCTTCTGGCTCACAGACATCTGCACATTTGCCGCAGGCGATGGGAAGAAGACCGGGGCAGGACTTTATGTCAAGAATATAGGTTGCAGGAATAGCTTGAGGAAAAGGGATATAGATGGCTCGCCTTCCTGTTAAGCTCAGATCAAATTCATTAGGCACAACAACTGGGCAGACTTTTGTACATTCATCACAGAGAGTGCATTTATCCGGATAAACATAAGTTGGTTTTTTGAGAATTTTAACTTTAAAATTGCCAACATAGCCAGAAACTTCTTGGACTTCACTATAAGTCATGAGTTTGATATTCGGGTGTTTGGAAACTTCCACCATTTTTGGCGTCAGGATGCACTGGGAACAGTCGAGGGTAGGGAAGGTTTCAGAGAGTTGAATCATATGGCCTCCGATGGAAGGAGACCTTTCGACCAGGATAACTTCAAAGCCGCTGTTGGCTAAGTCAAGAGCAGATTGAATACCGGCAATGCCACCTCCAATAACCAGAGCTTTCCGGGTTACAGGAACACTTATTGGGTCTAAAGATTCATTCCTTTGAACTCTTTCCACAGTGCTCTTGGTGATTTTTATGGCTTTTTCTGTCGCCTTTTCCATATCTTTATGCACCCAACTGCACTGCTCGCGAATATTGGCGATCTCGCACTGGAAAGCGTTAAGCCCAGCAGATTTGGCGGTATTCCTGAAGGTCGTTTCATGGAGAGTAGGGGAACAGCAGGCGATAACAACTTTATCCAGCTTTTTATCTTTTATCGTTTCTATGATCAGGTTCTGACCTGGATCAGAACACATGTATACGTAGTCTTCTGAATGTGCGACTCCTTTATGCCTGGAGAG
>JAUWYH010000080.1 GCA_030615975.1 Candidatus Aminicenantota bacterium | reverse complement strand
AATAGCTTCCATCCCGCTACAAACTGATACGACATTGTATCCTTTTTCCTCTAACCAGTCTGACATAGTATCCCTCATAACAGCTTCATCATCGACAACTAAGATTTTTATTTTTTTGGACATTTATATTTCCTTATGAATAGGTATTTGATGTATAGCCCGCTTCAAATTTTGATTCTGTTAGAAAATATCCTTCTTTATTTACCAAATAACTTTCACCTGTTTTCCCGATTTCAATATCTCTCATTAATTTATTAATAGCGTCAAGTTTGATTTTTTCGACCCATACTCCTATTATCTCTTCTTTATAGTATTTCTTATTGGAGTTGCGACGACCATAGTTGGTCTATGAGTACGTTGAGAGAGGTATATGTTTGTATCAACAGTGATTCCTTTATTTTTTGCTATCTCGAATAAATGAGTTGAACATGTATAAAAATTATACATATCTACTATCACCGATTTTTTATGGATTGTCAATACTTAGAATTGAAAGGCGTTATCTACAATTTTAGATTATATTTTGAGAACAGCTGACTGAAGTCAACTATTTTTTCCCCCCAGCGAATTAAAATTCCTGTTTTTTCTTTTTTTTTGGTCATAAAAATGTCAAAAAGGAAATGTTCCTGACTATTGAAGGAAAAATAGGAAAGAAAAAATAGTCTTTATAAATATGAAAGGAAGCTTCAGCTTTTATATAATGCTGAGCAGTTCACTTGAACCATGTTTCTCGTAGTATCTTGCGAATTTCCATTTCTTCTTGTTTAAGGAGTACGCTGTGATCTGCTTCTTCAAGGAAACCAAGTTCTTGCAATTTCGCTAGGATTTTGCTTGCTGCATGAAAGGGTCTTACTTTATCAGTTTCAAGGACTACCTCAGGATGTTCTGATTCTTCATAGGGCATCGAAATGCCCGCTACATTCTGTAATTTCCCCTCTTCTGCTTTTTGAAAAAGACCTTTTTTATCTCTCTTCTTTAATATCTCCAAAGGACATTTTTGATACACTTCGACAAATCTGCCGATCATTTGGCGGCATTCTTTCCGCAAATCCCGGAAAGGGGATATTGTGACAGCTATTGCAATGACCCCATTTTCGCTGAGTAATTTACACTCGAAGGCAATGCGGCGAATATTTTTATAGATTTCTTCCTTAGTAAAACCCAATTTTTTTTCATATTGCCGACGGATCTGTCCTCCTATCAAAACCGCTGTTTTATAGCCGAGCATATTCAAACGTTCTGCAAGAATCCTGCCGGTCTCTTTTTTCCTGGTAAAAGGGAGACCGGTAATCCAGACTGTAAAACCCTCCTGAATATTTTTGTTTCTTATATTTTTTGCCATAAAGACTCACTTAATATTCATATCGTATTTATAGACCTAAGTAGTTACCTGATTCAACTATGGAAACTTCAATAAGACCTAATACAAGCATATGAATTCTATTTTAAAGTAGCATCTTGTTACGTTTTTAGCAAGCTGTCATTTTTTTGTGGGCTATGGCAAAATTAAATGAAAATAAATAATAATCAAATTTTGTTCTTTCATAATCAGTGGCCAATAGAATTTTACAAACAGCAAAAACACCACCCATGAAGCCACGCTTATTAAAAGCGCCGGCTTTAAGATGTTTCTGATTGTAAAATATCCAGAAGCATAAGCAATGGCATTTGGCGGAGTGCCTATTGGCAAACAAAAGGCCAATCCTGCTGGGATGGTAACCGCCAATACTAGAAGCTCGGGTGATATATTGAGTGTAGCAACAAAACCAAAAGAAAATGGAACTAAAATAACTACTGCAGCGGCATTGCTAACAAGTTCAGTAATAAGCTTTGCCACTGCAGAGAGCGCTATAATCAGCAAAAATGGGGTTATCATCGAAGAGCCAAGAATTTGCTCCCCTAACCAATCAATAGCTTTTGTCTCAGCCAGAGCTTTCCCCAGAGCTATGGCACCTCCATACATAATGATAACACCCCAGTTTACATAATCTATTACATCTACCCATTTAGCAATGTTCAATACGAAAACCATTACGGCTGCTGCTAATGAAATCACAGCCAGCCCCATATGATGTCCGCCGTAGATCCATAAAAATATTGTTACGATTAAGAGTAACCCTATCTTTATTTCATTTCGACTAATTGAACCCATACGCTGCAATTCTTGTTGGAGGAGTCGGCGAGCAGGTGTAATATCTATGATTTCTGGTTTAAAATACCATGACAAAATTAAATACGCGATAAACGTCAAAAATAGAGCAATGGGTACTGCTGCAACCGCCCATGAAGTGAAAGATATGTCGCGATTATATGTTTTCCGTAATAATTCCACTGCCAGCGGTGCCCGCGCTCCACCCAAAAAAGTTCCTATGCCACCGATCACAGCTCCCCATGCCATAGCTAGAAATAAAGCCATGGCAAGTCGACTTTTTCCCTGCTCTAATTTTAGGCTCTGAACGATTTCCATGACAACAGGAAATAGCATTGCGGCAACAGCATGCTCGGGCATAAAAAGTGATAAGAATGAGCTTGTAAAGAGGATACCGAAAACAACAGATTGAGAGTTTTTGTCGAAACGGGTGAGAAAAAATAATGCAATCCTTTTAGATAATCCGGTATGCATCATTGCCCCGGCAAGAATAAACACGCCGAGCAGAAAAAAAACAGCGCTGTTGCCAAAAAAGGAAAAGACAAGATGTTTATCCAGTATCTCTAGAGCTGGTAGCAGGATAATAGCGGTAAGACTGGTTGCTGCCAATGGAATGGGAGTAAAGACCCAGAGGGTAATACAAATAGTTGCCACTCCCAAACATTTAATGCCAGCATCACTCAGGCCAGAAGGAGGTGGCAAAAGAATAAGAATAAGACCAAGCACCATGCCAGTAAACAAAAACAATTGTTTTATCCATCTCAAGCTTGGTCGAATAGGAGAATTTTTAATCACAGTCTTCAATTAAAATCCCATTCCTATCTAGTATAATCAAAGTCTGAAGCTAAAAAACTTTCAAATTCCGATACTCTCAAATAATCCGTTCTTTAATTTATATTTAAAAAAAAATCTTTGTCAATTAAGAAAAGATAAAAAGAAAAACTATAGATAAACCTGAGGTTACTTTTTACGTGCTTTAATTGGAGAGAGATTGAAGCAAGAAAGTACATGTTGTATAATTCGCCGCGAGGGAGCTTGGAGTGTGAATATGAATGAACCTTTAGGCAAAAAGAGAATCAGGGTGCTTATAGCAAAGCCAGGGCTTGATGGGCATGACAGGGGAGCGAAGGTCGTCGTTCACGCCCTCAAAGATGCAGGGATGGAAGTTATCTATACCGGCCTTCACAAAACAGTCGATGAAATAGTGAACACTGCTTTGGAAGAAGATGTCGACGTGATTGGACTTTCCATTTACTCTGGTGCTCATCTTCCTCTGAGTAAAGAGTTAATGGAATCGGTAAGAAAAAAAGGGCTCACTGATAAATTAGTGTTGGTTGGCGGGAATATTCCACAAAGGGATGTCAAAACTCTTAAAGACTTTGGTGTAACAGAGATTTTCCCGGTTGGGACAAAACTGAATGAAATTGTAGACTTTATTAAAGAAAGGGTTAAGGAGCAAGATGAAAAAATCTAAATCTGAAGAGCTTGAGGAGGTTATTCTTGAATCCGGAATTAAAGTCAAGCCTGTCTATGGTCCTGAAGACACAAAAAATCTAAAACACGAAAAAGAGATAGGTCAACCTGGTGAATATCCGTTCACAAGGGGTATCCATCCTCTTATGTACCGCAAACGCCCATGGACTATGCGCCAGTATTCGGGATTCGGGACTGCCAAAGAGACGAACGAGAGGTTTAAATGGCTTCTGGAACAAGGCCAGACCGCACTCAATGTTGCTTTTGATTTGCCGACACAGCTAGGCCTGGATTCTGATGATCATTTTGCTGAAGAAGAAGTTGGCAGGGTTGGAATGGCTATAGATACTCTAAAAGATTTGGAAGAGGCTTTTGCTGGTATCCCTATTGATAAAATCAGCACTTCGCTCACTATTAACCCTGTAGCCTCTGTGATGTTGGCTATGTATCTTGTGGTGGCTGAGGAACAGGGTATACCTTGGGATCAAGTAAGAGGCACGACACAGAATGATATTTTGAAAGAATATATAGGGAGGGGAACCTGGATTTTCCCAGTTCAGCCTTCCATCCGGTTAATAGGAGATATGGTGGAATTCTGTTCTAAGAATGTTCCCAAATTCAACCCCTTCAGTGTCTGCGGCTATCATATTAGAGAATCTGGTGCGACTCCAATTCAAGAGATGGCTTATGCCTTTGAGATTGCTATCACCTATATCCAGGAAGTGCTTAAACGAGGAATTAACATTGATGATTTTGCCGGAAGGATTGCTTTTAACTTCGATATTCATGGAAACTTGTGGGAGCAAGTCGCAAAATTCAGAGCGGGAAGAAGACTTTGGGCGAAAACCATAAAAGAACGTTTTGGGGCCAAGAATCCTCGTTCGATGACTTTAAGGATGATTGCCGGTGGAGGAGGAGGTGGTTTGACAATTCAGCAACCCGAAAACAATATTGTGCGGGGTGCTTATTATGCCTTGATCTCTGCTTTATCCGGGACCCAAACCATGGCCCTTTGTTCTTACGATGAGGCCTACACGATACCCTCAAAGAAAGCCGCACTTATCAGCTTGAGGACGATGCAGATTCTGGCTGATGAGATGGGGCTCAGGGATACAGTTGATCCCTTGGGCGGCTCCTATTATATTGAATGGTTGACAAATGAGATAGAGAAAAAGATAGCAGAGTGTATGGGAAAAGTTGAAGAGCAAGGCGGGATGGTTAAGACAATAGAATCAGGCTATATCCAAGGAGAAGTCAGTCGGCAAGCTTATATCCACGAGAAAAAGATTCAATCAGGAGAAATCACAAAAATAGGGGTGAATAAATATGTGATGGAGGAAGATAAAGCAGAAGTTGAGTTTCACCCATTTAATCCCAGGGTAGCTGAAGAACAAAAGAGAAAACTTAAAGAGATAAAGACTCTAAGAAAAAAGAATGAAGTGGAGGAGGCGTTGCTCAGATTAAAAAAGGCTGCCCAGACAAAAGAGAATGTGATGCCCCATATTTTGAAAGCTGTGAAAGAATATGCCACTTTAGGTGAGATAACCAGAGTTTTCAAGGAAGTTTTTGGCGAATTCAAAGAGCCAATTGGGCTATGAACAGAAGTTAAATGACGATGGAATATAAAATAGGGATAGATGTTGGAGGGACATTCACAGATTTTTTGTTGACCTCTGAGGATGGGAGATCTGAGATTTATAAAGTTTTATCTACGCCGGATGATTCCTCAATAGGATTGATGGAGGGTCTTTCGGAAATGACGAAAGCCAAAAATATTCCCTTAAGAGAATTCATCAAGGATGTTAAAATTATTGTCCATGGAACCACTGTTACAACAAATGCAGTATTGACTCGAAGAGGAGCCAAAACAGGGCTATTGACCACAAAAGGTCTAAGAGACGCACTGGAAATGAGGAGGGGAATAAGGGAAGAACAGTACAATAACAGATACACGAATGTTGAGCCGTTGGTTTCAAGACACCTGAGATTTCCTGTTGAGGAGCGGCTTGATTATAAGGGAGACACTGTAATTGAACTCAAGAAAAAAGATGTATTAGATGCAGCTAGTCTATTTAAAAAGGAAGGTGTTGAAGCGATCGCTATCTGCTTTATGAATTCTTTTTCCAAAAATATTCACGAATCCTTGGCAGCGAAAATTATAAAGGAACAATTTCCTGAGACCTACTTAACAGTTTCATCTTCATTTTTGCCGAGTATTAGATTTTACGACAGGATATCGACAACTGTCTTAAATTCTTACGTAGGGCCCATATTAAGAAGCTATTTGAAAAGTCTAATCAGGAAATTGAAAGATATAGGATTTGAAGGCATCTTACTCATCATGCAATCCAATGGAGGTGTTGTATCACCTCAGATTGCAATGGATAATGCAGCAAATACCCTTTTATCAGGTCCTGCAGCCGGGCCAGTGGCTGGAATCGAGTATTCCTCTGTGCAAGGTTATGATGATTGTTTAACCATTGATATGGGAGGAACGAGTTTTGATGCCGCTCTTATTAAAGACAAGATGCCCTTAGTCACGACAGAGGGAGAAATCAATCGTCTGAGAATAGCTCTCCCTATGTTAGGAATCGTCACTATCGGAGCCGGAGGCGGCAGTATCGGCTGGGTTGATGAAGGCGGACTTTTACGAATGGGTCCTCAGAGTGCCGGGTCAAAGCCAGGGCCTGCCTGTTATGATTTAGGAGGGGAACTTCCAACCTGTACAGACGCGGATCTCATACTCGGTTATCTGGAAAAAGATTTTTTTGCTGGAGGAAAGATACCCCTGAATTATGATCGGGCAATAAAAGCCATAAAAGAAAAAATTGCTGACCCATTAAGTATGGATGTGGTTGAGGCAGCTTCGGGAATGTATCGGGTGATAAATGTCAATATGGCATCTGGAGTGCGGGAAGTTAGTGTCAAGCGCGGGCATGACCCGAGAGAATTCCCTCTGGTTGTTGCTGGTGGAGCAGGGCCGGTTCATGCCTGTATGATTGCTCTGGAGCTTGAGATTCCGGTTATGATTATCCCCAAAGAATCCTCGATTTTCTGTGCAGCAGGAATGTTGATGTCCGATTTGAAGCACAACTTTGTTAGAACTTATTCTAAGCTTCTTTATGAAATGGATATGAAGAAATTCAGGTCTCTATTCAATGAAATGGAGAATGAAGCCACCAATCTTCTTAGATCAGAACACATTTCAGAGGACTCTATTCAACACATCTATTCTCTGGATATGAGATATGTTAAGCAATATCATGAGGTCAATGTGGAGATAACAAAGGAGGAAATAGAAAAAGGAGATATCGAGTCCGTAGCTTTAAAGTTTCATCCTGAACACAATCGGCTTTATGGATATTCTTTAGAGGAAG
>JAUWYH010000180.1 GCA_030615975.1 Candidatus Aminicenantota bacterium | reverse complement strand
GGCTACAAAAACGCCAAAGAGATTCAATATGTGGAAGCAATGGGGATGATTCTGAACAACATGGGAATTGTTTATTTCAATCAGGGAAATTATGAGGAATCCACAAAATATTATCAGGAGGCAATTGATTTAGCCCTTGAGATTAAAGGAGGACAGATTCTCTGGGAAGCATATTTGGAATTAGCCAATTCTTACACCAAACAAAAAAATTTTAAAAAGGCCTTGGAAAGCTACAAAAATTCTATCCGCATAATAGAAGACATCCGGTCCCAAATAAAACTCGAAGAGCTTAAGGCAAGCTACATAGGAACAGATAAGAGAGTCAAAGCTTATCATAATCTCATAGATCTGCTTATAACTCTCCACCATTTAGAGCCAGAAAAATGGTATGATCTTGAAGCTTTCAATTACTTGGAGCGGGCAAAAGCTCGGGCATTTCTCGACGGTTTAGAAATTTCTCAAGTTAATATTTCTAGAGGAATCGATTTTAAACTTCTAAATAAAGAAAAAGAGCTGATGAAAGATATCTCCAAACTTTACACAAAACTCTTAGATGCTGAACTTTCCCCGCAGGAAAAAAATATTATTCATGAAGAGCTTAATAATTATGAGAGCAAGCTGGAAACTCTTAAAAGAGAAATACGGACAAAAAGCCCGGCCTATGCAGACCTTAAATATCCTGAAATCATTACGCTCGAAGAAACTCAGAAAGAAATATTAGATGAAAAAACCGCTTTTTTTGCTTACGTCATCGGGGAAGAAAAATCTTACCTCTTTGTCATCACAAAAAATGACTTGAGAATCTTCTCTATTCCTTCCAGGGATGAACTCCAAAAGCAGGTGTCAGATTACTTGAAAGTCATCTCTGATAAAGAAAATCAGAATTTTCGACTGGGTTATGTGCTTTACCAAAAACTTGTTCGTCCGGGTCTAGAAAAGAACATGAAAAACCTGATTTTCATCCCCGACGATATCCTCAATTTTCTTCCTTTCGAAGCCCTCATCATTGATGATAAAAAGAAAGATTGGCTGATTGAAGATTATAGGATAGCTTATGTTCCTTCGATTTCTTCTTTTCGAGAAATCACTCAACACAAAAAGTCAAACAAGGCAAAGCCCCATATGGAGATATTAGGCTTTGGTGATCCTTTCTTTGGTTCCTTAGAAACAGAAGAAAATGGCAATGACATCTTTCAAAACTTTTACTCATCTAATGCCTTCAATTTTTCAAGATTAAAATACAGCAACCACGAAATCCAGAGAATAAGTTCTCTTTTTAAGAAAACAAAAACAAAATTCTTTTTGAGGGAAACGGCAACTGAAGAACAACTGAAAAAACATAACCTCGCTGACTACAAAATCATTCATTTCGCCACACATAGCCTCATCGACGATAAAAAGCCAGCCCGCTCCTCTATCGTCCTTTCCCTGGATGAGGATCCAAAAGAAGATGGTTTTCTCCAAATGAGGGAAGTCTATAATTTGAAGCTTAATTCAGAGCTTGTTGTCCTCTCAGCATGCCAAACAGGCTTAGGACAATTCATCAAGGGTGAGGGAATCGAGGGGCTAAACAGAGCTTTTTTCTACGCTGGCTCATCATCTGTTCTTATGAGTTTATGGAGTGTAAATGACCAAGCCAGCTATCAGTTAATGGAAAGGTTTTACTATCATCTTCGCTCTGCTGAATCTATCATGAATGCTTTACGAAAAGCGAAATTAGAAATGATTTCCTCAGATACTTTGTTCCATCCCTATTATTGGGCAGGATTTATAGTTTCAGGTACCGCCAATAAAGTTATTTTTCCTCGAACTATAAACAAATGGCTCCTGTTTGGATTTTCCTTCTTTCTGGGAGGAGGGTTATTTTTTGTAGCTGTAAGAAAATTTATTTCTTACCGGGTCAGCCAGGATTGATTTTTCATCGTAAGGGCTGCATAAGGTACAATCCACCACAGACAAAAGGCCGTGATCACACCATACGGAATTCCATAAAGAAAGGTAAGACTTTTATTGGTTCGAAGATAATAGAGGGAAAGCAAGAAAGAAACAATCACCAGAAAAGCAAGATGACGCAGAATAAACACAGGATGAACGAAAAAAGAGTAAGCCAATATCCCCAAAGAAAAAACATGAAAAGGATGAAGAAGATGTAAAAAGAAAAAATCAAATACAGGCAAAACACGATGTTTCTTCCTGTATTTTGAAAACATGAATTTAGAAAAAAGAATTGATTCTCGAATATAGCTGCGCGTCCAGCGAAGATACATTTTACTCATTTGAACAAACTCGGAAGGAACTTTGGTATAGACAACGGCATTTGACTGGAATCTCGTCATATAGCCTGCCTTAAGAATCTGAGTGGTAAGAGCTCTATCTTCTCCATAAGTACAAGGGGTATTCAAAAAATTCTGGTTAACCCATTCATGGATGAATCTCAACAAGACATCCTTCCTGTAAGCAGTGAGAGCTCCAGGACAACAAAAAACAGCTCCATAGACACTTTGATACGCGCGGCCAAAATTAAAGGAGATGGCATAGCGAATGGAAAGCATCCTCGTCAGAAAATTTTCCCTTTCGTTTAAAACAGCAACCCTTCCCGCCACAGCCCCTGTTTTTTTATCTTTCACTAAAGGAATAACGACATTCCTGATAGCACTTCTCCCAATTTTACTATCAGTGTCAACAGCGACGATGACCTCTCCTTTTGATTTTTTCAAACCAACATAGATAGCCTTTCTCTTACCTAAATTTTGTTTAAAATTAACTAATTTTAGCCTGTCTCCATATTTGGATTTTGCCCTCTTCATATTAAAAAAAGTTAAATCGTTCGAACCATCATTGATACAGATAACTTCAAGCTTATCCTGAGGGTAGTTGCTGGTAAAAATGGAATCTATAGCTTTCGTAATCAATTCCTCCTCATTCAATGCCGGCATGAGCACAGAAACAAAAGGCCAATTCAAATTTTCTCCAGGTTTCACTGTTAAAGGTTTATAACGAAACCAGAGAATTGTGCGGAAAATTACACCAGAGACAATGACGACTGCCGAAAACAATAACGGGTAAGTAGAAATTCTCAGGAAAAGATTGCTACCAAGAAATTCAGCCCAAAAGTGGAAAATCCTGAATTTAAGAGAAATAATTAAGATCAAAACGCTGCTTATGATGATAAAGAAAATAAGAAAGGAATCTATCCTTTCTCTAAAAAAAGGAAGATTGATCAGAAAGCTCTTAGGTTGAGATTCTAAATCAATATCGTCAAGTGTTTCTTCCCACATCCTGGCACCTATAAAATTTTTTCTTTTTTGATGATTAAATCTTAATTATAAAGAGATGAAATTTCCAATACAGAATGGAATGTTATTAAATAGGGAAAAGGAAGTCAAGCAACTTCAATTTTAAAAACAAAAGATTTTTATATATATAAATATAATCCCTAGATTTTTAATAAAAATTTGAAAAAGTTGGTCATTTTTGTGAGTTTTCAATATCTCGTTTTCCCCATTTTTTTTACTATCATGCATGTTTACATTCCTAAATTTCCTTTTTTTGGAGCAAAAATCTTACTTTTTCTGAATATTTACGGGATAAAGTTTTTAAAAAAAGTATACTATTGAATATGATTGATAATTATATAGTTAGCATATATACAGAGTTGAC
>JAUWYH010000089.1 GCA_030615975.1 Candidatus Aminicenantota bacterium | reverse complement strand
GCTTTTGGCCAACCTCTGCAGTTCCTGATCCGCAAGGTGATTCACCGTGCCTTCCTCAAAGGTCCCGTCTTCTTTTCTTTTTCCCGCTTTGATCCCAGTCAGGATTTCAATCCCTTCGTCGATAGTTTTGATGGGATAGATGTGAAATTTCCCTTCCCTCACTGTTTCTATCACATCTTCTCTGAGCATAAGGTTCTGGACGTTTTGATGGGGAATAATTACTCCTTGGCTTCCTGTTATGGCTTTGGCCTTGCAGACATCAAAAAATCCTTCTATTTTTTCGTTTACTCCTCCGATGGGCTGAATTTCTCCTCTCTGATTAAGGGAGCCTGTTACGGCAATGTTCTGTCTTAAAGGGAGATTGGAAAGGCTGGAAAGAATAGCATAAACTTCAGTGGAAGAAGCACTGTCCCCATCCACTCCAGAGTAAGACTGTTCGAAAGCTAAGCTTGCCGATAGGGAAAAAGGTTTGTTCAGGGCGTACTTTCCTCTTAGATAGCCGCCTAAAATGAGAACACCTTTGTTGTGAGTACGGCCGCTCAAGTCCGCTTCTCTTTCAATATTTATGACTCCAGCTCTTCCCACTGATGTTCTGGCTGTGATTCGAATGGGTTTGCCAAAGAAAAATTCTCCAATATTATACACGGAAAGGCCGTTTACTTGACCGATTATTTTACCATCGGTATCGATCATAATAGTTCCTTCTTCAATCATTTCCTGAATCTTGTCTTCGATCAGACTTACCCGTTCAAAACGTTCTTCAATGGCTTTTTTCACATGAGCGTGGCTAATTATTTTTTTGTTATCTTTTTTTGTCCAATAATGAGCCTCCCGGATAACATCGGCGATGATATGGAATCGAGTCGATAATTTTTTCTGTCTTCCTGCAAGCCTTGTCGCATATTCAATGAGAGCCGCAATTCCTTCTTTATCGAAAGGAAACAGCTTGTCTTCTTCACATATTTTCTTTATGAAAGCTGCATATTCTTTGATGGTTTTTTCATCTTTTTTTGTTTCCGAGTCAAATTCAGCCTTAACCTTGAAAATTTTCTTGAAATCCTCATCTAAAAAGTAAAGTAGATTATATATATGTGAATCTCCTACCATAACCACCTTAACATTAATTTCGATAGGTTGAGGTTTAAGGCGGCTGGCAGAGATAAGATAAAGGGAGGCTAAATTTTGAATTTCAAGCTTTTTATTTCTTAGAGTTCTTTTAAGTGTTGGCCAGACTCCCAGCTCGGTAAGAGCATCCAAAGCATTCATAACCAAGTATCCACCATTGGCTTTTAGCAAAGACCCAGTTTTGATCTTTGTGAAATCACTCTGCCATATCCCAAAGCGATTGAGAGTGGCTTCAATAGAACCAAAGAGGTTGATATAGTTTGGGTTGGTTTCTATAATGACAGGCGCACCTTTTTGCTCTGAATTATCGATAAGAAGATTGACCCTGTATTCTAATAAGGGGTCGACGAGTTCTTTTTCTTTTTGTTCTTTTTTTTGACCTTTAAAAAGATCGATATTTTTAATGAGGGTGTATTCGGCATTGTCGAGGTAGTCAAAGATTATAGGAAAATCAAATTTTGTTCTTATCTCGGAAACAGCCCCTTTAATAATGGGGGTTATTGATTCAGCATCCCATTCCTTGAGCAGCTGGCGGGTTTTTTCCTCAGTTTCTTTTATCATTTCGAAGATTTCTTCGAGTCTGTCTGTTAATTCTTCATATTTTTTCTTCAGTTTTTCTAATTTTTCTTCAGGAAATTTTTTTTCTCTAACCAAAACTTCCAGTTTGTTGAAAGGGGTCGGTTGACCGTTTATCAAGGGAACAAGGTCAGGCTTGACAAAAAGCCCCATCTGAACCTGGATCACGGAAAATCCTTCTTTGGCCACTTCATCTTCAAAACTTTTGAGTATTTCTTTATGTTTTTTTTGCTGGCTTTCGACGATGCTGTCTCTTCTTTCTGTGTAGTACTTACTCTTTAAGAGTTCAGGGATGCTGGTCTTGAGCATTGTTATTAGATGCTCCATCGCTTCTTTGAAAAGCTTCCCCTTTCCCGCAGGCAGGGTTATCAGTTTAGGTTCATCAGGGTTTTTAAAATTATTGACATACAGAATATCTTCTGGCGTTTTTTCTCCTTTTTCCAAATTTTCTAAAAGCTGCTTGATGGCTGTTGTTCGTCCCGTTCCCACCATCCCTGTTATAAATATATTGTAACCAAGACTCTTAACATCTAAACCCGTCTGGATTGCCCTTATGGCTCTCTCTTGACCGATGATTCCTTCACAAGCCTTACACTCATCGCTTGTTTTAAATGGGATTTTTTCTGGATTGAGTTTCCATCTTAACTTATCAGCTGGCAACTCTTTAAAATCTGAGGCAATTTTCATTTAGACCTCCTTGGTTTTTGCAACTAGTCTATCTTTGTTTATTTATCATAAAATTCATGCGAAGACAATGCGAATTTATTCGTGCAAAAAAAACTTTTATCTGTTAAAATATGAAAAATTTAGGAGGGAAGAAGAGTGAAAGAAAATATTCATATTGAAAAGGTAAAAACAAAAAAAGAGTTTAAAAAATTTATTTATTTTCCTTGGAAGGTTTATAAGAATAATCCCAATTGGGTTCCTCCTCTCATCATGGATTTGAAAGAGAAATTGAATAAAAAAAAGAACCCTTTTTTTGAGCACGCTGATATGGAACTCTTTTTGGCTTATAAGGATAATGAAGTGACAGGAAGAATTGCAGCCATTTTAGATGAAAATCATAATGAAATTCATAACGAGAAGATTGCATTTTTCGGATTTTACGAGAGTTTTAACGATTCAGAAACGGCAGCGCGCCTGTTGAATAAAGCTTCTGAATGGGGAAAAGAGAGAGGAATGGAGGTTTTAAGAGGGCCCATGAATCCTTCTATGAATGATGAATGCGCCTTTCTTCTGGAAGGATTTGATTCTCCGCCCGTTATAATGATGACCTACAATCCTCCTTATTACTTGGAATTAATGGAAAAATGCGAATTGGTCAAAGCCAAAGATCTGTACGCTTTTTATATGACTAGAGATCATAAGACGGCTGAACAGGTAGAAGCTATTGTGGAGAACGCCAGAAAAAAGATAAACGTTAAAATTAGAACCATTAACATGAAAAACCTTGCCGAAGAAGTGAAAAGAATTCAATTTATCTACAATAATGCTTGGGAAAAAAATTGGGGTTTTGTCCCTTGGACAGAGAATGAGATGAGTCACATGGTCAAAAAGCTCAAACAAATTGCTGACCCGCGGATTGTCATTTTAGCTGAAGATAAAGATAAACCGGTCGGCTTTGCTATCGGGTTGCCCAATTACAATGAGGTGATAAAACGAATAAACGGAAGACTAACTCCGCTCGGAGTCATTAAGTTCTTAATTTATCGAAAGAAAATAAAAGGGATGCGTGGCATTGTTTTTGGAGTGCTTAAAGAATACAGGCTAACAGGATTGAGTTACCTAATTTATTCAGAACTTGAGAAGAATGCCAAGGAGGAAGGATACGAATGGGGTGAGACATCTTGGCAGCTTGAAGACAATGAGGCCATAAATAGATTTGTAGAGTCTTTAGGAGGCAAAATTTATAAGAAATACAGAATATTCGAGAAAAGAATCATTTAAAAAGTTTGATCATATAAGCTTGATTTAGACAAAAAAGGAACCAAAGCCTTTTTAGAAAAGAAAAAGGCAGATTTTTAAGGTAAATAAAGGAGAATAAAATGGAAATATTCCAGGGAAAACTTCAGGCAAAAGGATTAAAAATCGGAATTGTTATAAGCCGCTTTAACCAGTTTATCTCCGATAGGCTCCTGGAAGGAGCACTCGATGCTCTCCATAAGCTAGGGGCAGAGGATGCAGATTTATCCATTTACAAAGTTCCTGGTTCGTTTGAAGTGCCGCTTGTAGCAAAGAAAATAGCGAAAGCAAGAAAAGTGGATGGAATTATCTGTTTAGGAACACTGATAAGAGGGGATACTCCTCATTTTGATTTTTTAAGCGCTGAAGTCACCAAAGGATTGGCTCAAATCAGTATGGAAGAAGGGATGCCTCTTTCCTTTGGCATTTTGACTGTTGAGACGATCGAGCAAGGAATAGAACGAGCAGGAGCGAAAGCAGGAAATAAAGGCTATGATGCAGCTTTTTCTCTTGTAGAAACTATCAATTTAGTGAAAAAAGCTGGACTTGAATAGGATAGAAACTGCTTTATGGGCAAGAGAAGAAAAGCCCGAGAGAGCACATTACAGATACTTTTTCAATTAGATTTTAACCACTATCTTCCTGAAAGGGCAATAAAACAATATTGGGAGAACAGGAAAGCTTCTGAAGAGATCAAAGAATACAGCGCTTGGTTAGTAAATGGGATCATTTCTCATCAAGAGAAAATCGATAACATTATTCAATCCGTTTCTGAGCACTGGCGTCTCTCCCGTATGGCTGTGATCGATCGGAATATCTTGCGAATGGCCGTTTTTGAACTTCTCTTCGAAGAGGATATCGCTGCAGCCATAGTTATCAATGAGGCAATCGAAATTGCTAAAAAATACAGCAGCGTTGAGGCGGCTGCTTTTGTCAACGGCATTTTGGATGCCATAAGGAAAAGATTGAGATCAATTAAGAAATCGCAGAAGGAAGAAAAGAATGGTTGAGAAAAAAAGTGTTAAGAAAGAGGAGACTCTGAGCAAGGGTTTGAAAGTGAAAAAGATCGACCAGGAAATTGTCCGTGAATCGAAGATGGAAGAGCTTGCGCAGGAAGGCATTGAACTTTTCCCTCATAAGGTAAAAAAGACCCATTCTATCTTTGATATTGTTTCCGGCTTTTCTTCATTCTCCAAAGAAGAGCTTGAAGAGAAAAAAGTCAAGGTCATAGTATCCGGGAGGATTGTCACCATCCGGCGAATGGGTCGAGCGACTTTTTTCCACATTGCAGATAGCCAGGCAAGAGTCCAAGTCTATTTACGAGAAGATAAGGTTGGCAAGAAAAACTATAAGCTCTTTTCCCTTTTTGATATCGGAGATATTATTTCAGTGGAAGGATTTCTGTTTGAGACCAAAACAGGGGAGCTGTCGATTTTTACCGATTCATTCACATTTTTAGCCAAGTGTCTTCATCCCCTTCCGGAAAAATGGCATGGATTGCAGGATGTAGAGTTGCGTTACCGAAAAAGATACTTGGATCTTATCGTTAATCCTGAGGAGAGCGAGGTTTTCAGGCTGAGAAGTGCTCTAATCTCCAAAATAAGACAATTTTTTGATCAAAAAGGTTACATTGAGGTGGAAACGCCTATGATGCATGCCATTCCTGGAGGAGCTTTGGCCAGGCCTTTTAAAACCTTTCACAATGCCCTCGGAATTGATCTCTATTTGAGAATAGCCCCAGAATTATATCTGAAAAGATTGATTGTCGGCGGGTTTGAGAAAGTCTATGAAATCAATCGCAACTTTCGAAATGAAGGAATCTCTTCTGAACATAATCCAGAATTCACTATGCTTGAATTCTATCAAGCTTACAGCGATTATAATGATATGATGGTTTTGACTGAAGAGCTAATCAATTTCCTCAGTTTGTCAATTTTAGGTTTAGAGGAGGTTGTTTTTGGAGAAGAAAAGATTTCTTTAAAGAGACCCTGGAAGAGAATGAAGTTCAAGGAAGCATTGGTTCTTTACAGCGGAATCGCTCCCAGTCGTTTTGAAGATGAGGCCGGAGTGATCGAACTGGCTTTGACATTGACTCCGGATAAAAAGTCTCTTACTTATGGAAAGGCTTTGGATATAATTTTTGATAAATATGTGAAACATAATCTTATCCAGCCAACTTTTATCATCAATCTTCCCAAAGAAGTGTCGCCTTTAGCTAAGGCTTCGAAAGATAATCCCGATGAGGCCGAACGTTTCGAACTCGTCATGGGAGGCATGGAAATCGCTAATGCCTTTAGTGAGCTGACAAACCCAGCAGAACAGAGGGAGCGTTTTGAACAGCAGGCAGAAGAGAGGAAAAAGGGGAGTGAAGAAGCTCATTGGATAGACATGGATTACATCCAGGCTTTAGAATATGGCCTTCCTCCAACCGGGGGAGAAGGAATCGGGATAGACCGTTTGGTGATGATTTTTGCAAACCGGAAATCGATAAGAGAAGTGATTTTTTTTCCTCTTCTGCGGCCGAAATAAAGACGTCAAACGTAGAACATAAAACATAAAACGGAAAAAGCAAAAAAAGAACATAAAATTGAAGCAGATTCATAGCAAAAATCGTTTGCTTTAGTTCTTTGTCGCTTACGCTTTACCCTTTATGGTTCACGTTTTATGTAATTTTTTATGCTTGACCTTTTACATTTTACGTTTTACGCTTTACATCAGAAATGAACTATGAATTATTCATCGCCAAACGCTACTTGACCGCAAAGAGGAAGCAGGCTTTTATTTCTGTCATTACTTTTATTTCCATTTTGGGCATAATAATCGGAGTGATGGCT
>JAUWYH010000088.1 GCA_030615975.1 Candidatus Aminicenantota bacterium | reverse complement strand
TTTCCTGAATTTCTTGACGGATTTTATGGCAAAGCTCAACTCCATTAATTCCTGGCATCATCCAATCTAAGATAGCCAAGCGAATATCGCCTTTTTTTATGGCTTCCCATGCTTTTTTGCCATTTTTGGCAATGATTGATTTATATCCCCAATCTTTAATGCTCTTCTCCAGTGCTCTGCTGGAAATAACTTCATCTTCAGCTATCAGAACTTTCATGATGATCTCTTTTTTCAGAAGATGTCTTTTTCCTTTATTTTAAAAAATTTTAAGCCTTCTCCTCTTAAATCTCTTCTTTAAATGTTGATTTTATACATAAGCAGAGGATGGTCAATCGCCTTTCTAGGTGAATCTAGGGGTGATTTTGAAGAAGTCGGAAAAAGGGGACAGGCAACTTTTTCAGCGGAGACTGCCCCCGAATGGGCACTGCCCCCTTATTTGAAAAAGTAGCCTGTCCCCTTTTCCCTTTTTTTAGAATAAAAGATGCTACTTTGAGGATTGGATTCTAATTCTAAATAGACTATAATATTGAATAAACTGAGATTGTTATGCAAGGGAATAAAGTTGCTACAGGGTCACTTGTTATTATTGTTATCTTTATAGGTGGCCTCGTTTTAAAACTAGCCAAACCTGTGCTTTTTCCTTTCTTTTTAGCCATCTTTCTATCTTTTGTGCTTTATCCGGTATTGGATTTTTTGACACGTTTGAAAATTCCCAAGGCTATATCCATTGTTTTTATCCTTATCATCGCTTTTTTTATTATCTACCTTTTAGGAGTGATTTTTTATTTTAGCGGTAAGAGTTTTGCCTCAGAATTTCAAGAAAACTACAGTCAGAAAATCAGCTCAATTTTAGCATCACTCCAGGAGAAGTTTAAGCTTTCTGGCCTTGAAAAGAACCCATTAGATTGGGTTGGACAATTGGATATCGGTAGAATAGGGTCTTTTCTTCTTTCGTCCTTAGGCACTTTTATCTCTTTTATATCGAACCTTTTTTTGATCTTCATTTTCCTTGTATTTATATTGGCCGGACGAGGAAAAACTAAAGCAAAAATTAAAAACTCCTTTAGCGACAAGAGAGGTTCCAAAATTATCGATGTTATCCAAAATATAGATAGTCAAATACAAAAATATTTAGCCATAAAGACTGTTGTCAGCTTTTTTACAGGAGTTATGACGACCTTAGTCTTAATGATTTTTGGTGTAGATTTTGCTATTGCTTTCGGTTTTTTAACTTTCCTGCTGAATTATATTCCGAACATCGGTTCCATAATTGCTACAGCTTTCCCTTTAACTATTGCCGTTTTTCAGTTTGAAAACCTCTGGCCTGCTTTTTGGATTCTTGTTATTCTGAGTGCAATCCAGATGACTATGGGCAATTTTGTCGAGCCAAGATTGATGGGCAAAGGATTAGGATTGAGTCCTCTTGTAGTTCTTTTTTCTCTCTTTTTTTGGGGCTGGTTATGGGGTCTCCCTGGAATGATTTTAGCAGTGCCGATAGTTGCCATCATAAAAATCGTCTGCAACAATATTCCATCTTTTCAATTTGTGGCGGCTCTCATGAGCAAAGAATAAGGAAATGTCCCCATTTTAAGTAATGATTTTTTTTTGAGTGGATAATTCTTTTAGGTGAGCAAAGCGCTCAATGAGTTGCTGGATATAATTGCGGTCTTCAAAGCTCCCTTTTGCCCAGAATTTTACAGAGAGAATGATTCTTTCCAAACATTTGATTTTTTCTTCTTCTCTGTATATATCATTTACTCCTGGAAGGATAATCTTTTTCTCATACCGACATTCTTCTATATTCTGATAAATAGCCTCTCCCACATCATTCTTTGGGCCAATCTTTTCGTTCGGAAAAAAAAGAACTCTTTTTCCTTTATCAACTTTTTCTTTAGCATATTCTAATGCTAAAATAGCATCTATATCTTTAAAAGAGTCCTTTTTTTCGGCGAATTCTTTTAAGGGTATCTCTATATGAAAGGCAAGCCAGGCCATTCTCTCATCCTTCAGAATATCTTCTCCTGATAAGTCCTTTGCTGATAAGGATGTCTGTTTTTTTTCTAAGATTCGTTTATTTTGATAAGGTTTATGCTGTACGAGGAAACTACAGTCAGGCGGACAGTGAATCTCTTTTTCCCTGAGGAGACCACAGCAGAGAGGACATAGAGATTCCCCTAAAGCGATACAATAGCGCTTAGCCTTTCTTTTTTTGCATTTCTCACATTTTGCCATTTTAAATATGAATGATAATAGAGCCTTTAGGGAAGAAACAACTCATTAGCATGTCAAATGGAAAGCACCAACAGTCTTTTTTTTAGATGATAACTCATTGAATTTCTGGACAGCATTTTTGGTTTTTTCAATGATGAGCAATATTCCTTTTGATTGAGCGTGCCTTTTGACATCTTCCTCAACTTTCATTAGACCAGTGAACCCTGTGCCGATAATTATGACTTCAGGCTCTTCTTTTAAGACTTCTTTAATATCTTCCAAACAGAGTCTGTGACCAGATTTTCGCCACCAGGAATGATTTATCCGATCGGGGAATATAATAAGGTCTGAAGTGTATGTTTGGCCTTCTATAATCATGCGGCCAAATACGTAGGATTCAATCATTTTCTTCTCTTCAACAAGAACGTATCTGAGGTCAATGCTTTCATTTTTCTTCCTAAGAGATTTTTGAGGGCTTTTTGTGCTGCTTTCTTTTCAGCATTCTTTTTTGAATGGCCTTTTGCTTTGGCGAGGGATTTGTCTTCAGAAAAAACTTCAACATGAAAAATCTTTTTATGATCTGGACCTTTTGTAGTTATTGTTTTATAAACAGGGGAAGGAAGATTTTCTCTTTGAAAAAATTCTTGAAGAGCTGATTTATAATTATTGATAAAAAATTTTTTAACATCAATTTTTTCAAACAAGGACTTTAGATGAAAACCTATGAACTTTGTAGCTTCTTTGAGTCCACCATCTATATAGACAGCCGCAATCAGTGCTTCAAAAGCTCCCGCTAAAATAGTATTTTTTCTTCTTCCCCCGCTTTTTTCCTCGCCTTTCCCGAGCCATATCTGCTTATCTAGACTTATTTTTTTGGCGAAATTAGAGAGAGAGGAGGTGCTTACTGCAGCCGATTTGAGTTTTGAGAGCTCGCCTTCGGAAAGATCAGGATATGATGCACAAAGGAAATCAGCAATGATTAAACCAAGGACTGAATCACCCAGAAATTCCAAAACCTCATTATCGGCTCTGTTGTTTTGATGGTTTTCATAAGCATAAGAGCTGTGAGTTAGAGCTTGAAAAAGGATTTCTTTATTTTTAAATTCATAGCCTATCTTTTTTTCGATTTGAGAGAGGTTTGCTTTCATTTGATAACTATTCCGAATATACTATCTTACCCCCAACTATTGTCATTACTGGAGCACCTATTAATTTCCAACCATGAAAAGGGTTATTCTGGCTCTTCGATTTGAATTTTTCAATATCAACCACAGTTTCTTTGTGGAGATTGAGAATAGTCAGATCAGCTTCTACTCCTACCTTGATCTTACCTTTATTTTCGAGTCCAAGAATAATGGCTGGAGTCGTGGATATCATCTCAATAAATTTTTGAAGAGGAATAATATTTTTATAAACAAGCTTATCCAGGATAAGAGAGACCGCTGTTTCTAGGCCATTTATGCCAAATGGAGCATTATCAAGTTCAACATTTTTCTCATCCAAAGTGTGAGGAGCGTGATCTGTAACAATTACATCAATAATACCGTCCTTTATTGCTTTAACTAATGCCTCCACATCATCTTTGCTTCTTAAGGGAGGGTTGACTTTCAAATTTGTGTCATAACTTTCGAGAGAAGAATCGGCTAATAACAAATGATGAGGCGTCACTTCTGTCGTGACTTTAACCTTTTTTTTCTTAGCTTCTCTGATATAATCGATAGCCCCTTTAACACTCAAATGAGCAATATGAATTCTGGCATCCGCTTTTTCAGCCAGAATCAAATCTCTGGCCACTATGATTTCTTCAGAAGAAGCCGGCATTCCTCTAAGGCCAAAAAGATAGGAATAATACCCTTCATGCATAACTCCATCCTGGGTAAGGCTTTTGTCTTCACAATGGTCGATGATGAGCGTGTTTAAGAGCTTAGAATATTCAAGGGCTCGGCGCATGATATGGCTTTGTTTCACAGGAAGACCATCATCGGAAAAAGCCACTGCTCCAGCATCAACAAGATCTGCCATATCTGTGAGCTCTTCACCTTTTTGATCTTTACTTACTGCAGCTATAGGAAAGATATTGACAACTGCACTTTTCTTTGCTTCAGAGATAATATACTCAGTGACTCCTCTATTGTCATTAACAGGTAAGGTGTTAGGCATGCAGGCTATAGAAGTAAAGCCTCCTTTGGCTGCAGCAAGAGAACCGCTGTGAATGGTTTCTTTATTCTCTTGCCCAGGGTCTCGAAGATGAGTGTGCATATCGATAAAACCAGGGGCAACCACTAGCCTGGAGGCATCGATAATTTTTTTTGCTTCGATTTCAATTTTTGGTTTTATAACAGCGATTTTTCTTTTATCAATAAGAATGTCTAATGTCTCATCTGTACCAGAAGCGGGATCAATCACTCTCCCATTCTTAATCAATAGAGTCACGCTCTTTTCCTCCTAATAAAATATAAAGGATGGCCATTCTGACAGCGATACCGTTTTCTACCTGTTTAAGGATAACAGATTTTGCGGAATCAGCCATTTCAGCTGATATTTCTACACCTCTATTTATAGGGCCTGGGTGCATAATAATGGCATTCTTTTTTGCTCTTCGAAATCTTTTCTTGGTCAAGCTGTAGAGATTTCTATATTCTCGAAGGGAAGGGAAGGAGCTTTTTTGTTGCCTTTCTAACTGGATTCTTAGCATCATGATAACATCTGCTCCTTTAATAGCTCTATCAAGATTAAAGTCAATATCGACTCCAAATTTCTTAAATTCTAGGGGAAGTAGGGGAGGGGGGCCAGAAAGAATGATTTTTGCTCCGAGTTTATTAAGGCAAAAAATATTGGATCGTGCCACTCGACTATGGAGAATATCTCCAATAATAACAACTTTTAAGTCTTTAAAGTTCTTTTTGGCTTGTCGTATGGTGAAGGCATCAAGGAGAGCCTGTGTTGGATGCTCATGAGCTCCATCCCCGGCGTTTATGATATGGGAACGGCAGAAGGTACTGATATAGTGAGGTGTACCAGCAGCAAAATGCCTGATGATCAAAGCATCAGGATTCATAGCCTCAAGGTTTAAAACCGTATCTTTAAGGCTTTCTCCCTTGACGACACTACTTGTCTGTTGATTAAAATTTATAATATCTGCACTCAATCTTTTAGCCGCCAGTTCAAACGAGCTTCTGGTTCTGGTGCTTGGCTCAAAGAAAAGATTGATGATTGTTTTTCCTCTCAAAATAGGAACTTTTTTCACTTCTCGAGTGGAAATTTCAAACAAGGATTCTGCTGTATCCAATATAGTAAGTATTTCGGAAGCAGTGAGATGTTGAATCCCTAAAAGATGTTTATGAACGAAAGGCAATTTCTTGCTCCTATTTAATTCTTTGTGGCTCTGCAATCAGAACTTCATCGTTCTCATCGATCTCCTTTAGCCTTACATGGACAAGCTCTTGCTTCGATGTGGGAAGAACTTTTCCGACATAATCAGCTCTTATAGGCAGTTCACGATGTCCCCGGTCAATGAGGACGAGAAGCTGGATTGTTTTAGGACGTCCCAGGTCAATCAAGCTGTCCATGGCTGCTCGTATCGTTCTTCCCGTAAATAGGACGTCATCGATAAGAAGGACATTTTTTTTCGTTACAGAAAAATTTATTTCTGTCTTTTTAACCATAAGCTGGGCTTCAAGTTCAGAAAAGTCGTCTCTGTAGAGTGTAATGTCTAAGACTCCTACAGGAATTTCGATGTTTTCTAATTCTTTAATCAATCTGGAGATTCTTTTTCCAATATAAATTCCTCTCGTCCTTATGCCGATGATGACTAAATTTTTTAAATTGCGATTACGTTCAATTATTTCTGTTGTCATTCGATGAATGACTCTTTTTATTCTGCGAGAATCCATGATCCTAGCTTTGATTTTTTCTTCCATAAATCGACTCCTGAATTATTAATATAAACGCACTAAATGTTTTTACATTGTCATTGCGAGCCCGAAGGGCGTGGCAATCTTTTTCTCTATATGACTCTATATGAGATTGCTTCGTTTCACTTGCAATGACATTTTATTTAATGCGCTAATATTAGTAACTCGATAACTCTTCCTGAGTTAAAGAAAGCTCGTGCTTTCCCTATGAAAATGCAATATTGGAGAAAAAAAGTCAAGAAAAGATAACAATCTCTTCAACCCATTCGCTCTGTTAAATCGATGAGGGATAACTAGATAGGCTGAGTTTTCGTAAAACGTCAAACGGAAAGCACATAATGTTTCTATTTGTCATCAAATTCTATTTACTACTTACTACCTACTACTTACTGTTTGTTACTTACTACTTAATGTGGTTCATCTCCCATTTAGTTGAACCTTTGCAGAATCCTCCGTGGCTTGCCGCGAGGGAGTATCACTTGAAAAAATTAATAC